>QNFP01000083.1 GCA_003645535.1 Gammaproteobacteria bacterium
ATTTTCCAGGTCTTCTTGGCTGGACTTCGAGTGGTCAGTGGCAGGAACAGGAGCAAAGAGCCGATGATAGATTCGACGCAATATATGCGACTTTTGAAGGCCAATCTATTGAGGAACTCTCCGTAAACCCCAGGGCATTCAAAATGGGCCGTCGTCTATTTGGCAATAATTGCGCGGTGTGCCATGGCAGCGATGGTGGTGGTGGATACGGATTTCCGAATTTAAGCGATGATGACTGGTTGTATGGTGGTACACAGGAAGCTATTACGGCTTCAATTACTCTTGGGCGGCGCGGCGCAATGCCGGGCTGGTTGGCAGCAATCGGCGAAGACGGGGTTAATCAGGTAACAGAATACCTGTTTAAGCTTGGTGATCGCGATCACGACGAAAGCATGGTTGATGCTGGTGAAAAAGTGTTTAATAGCTTTTGTGCAGGTTGCCATGGTGCGGACGCTGGCGGCAATGAGGCGCTCGGTGCGCCGAATTTAGCAGATAACATCTGGCTTTATGGCAGTTCACCGGAAATGATTAAAACGAGCATACGCACCGGGCGTCAGGGCCTTATGCCCGCACAGGAGAACATGCTACGCGAAAGTAAAATTCGTCTGCTAGCAAGTTACGTCTACAGCTTGTCGCGACAGCAATAATGTAGAAAGGGGATTCCAATGGGCTCAGAAGGAAAACAGGATCGACGGGCGCCAGATGAGTCAAGCCATGTTCTCTATCTCTATGAGACGCGGAACAAAATCTACGCTAAACGTTTTGTCGGTTTTTTTCGGAAACTAAAAAAGCGTAGTAGCATCCCGTTATTGTTGGGTTACCTGCTAACGCCATGGCTACAGATTGATGGCCGCCAGGCTATCTGGTTTGATTTGCCCGAGCGTCAGTTCCATATTTTCTGGATGACCTTCTGGCCCCAGGACTTTATGTTGCTGGCCTGGTTATTGATTATCTGTGCGTTTGCGCTGTTTGCCGTGACGGTCCTGGTGGGTCGCATATGGTGTGGATTCACCTGTCCACAGACGGTGTGGACAATGATGTTCATGGGCGTAGAACATTTTTTTGAAGGGGGCAGAAACAAGCGCATCAAACTCGACCTGGCGCCGTGGAATTTTAATAAAATCTGGCGTAAAGGCGGCAAGCATGGGGGCTGGTTGTTAATTGCCTTTATTACTGGTTTTACTTTTGTGGGTTACTTTAACCCGATCAGGCAACTCAGCGTCGAGTTCTTAACTTTTTCAGCGCAACCGGCGACAGTTTTCTGGGCTTTTTTATTCGCTGCGATGACCTATATGAACGCCGGTTATTTGCGCGAGCAAGTGTGCAAATATATGTGTCCTTATGCGCGCTTCCAGTCAGTGATGTTTGACCCGGATACCTTGATCGTTTCTTATGACGAGGCGCGTGGTGAGCAGCGCGGGGCGCGCAGGAGAGACGACGATCGTCGCGCAGCTAGTGGTCTGGGGGATTGTGTCGACTGTGGTCTCTGCGTGCAGGTATGCCCGGTCGGTATTGATATTCGCGACGGTCTACAATCTGAATGTATCAGTTGCGGTCTGTGCATCGATGCCTGTAATGCGATTATGGATAAAGTGGCCCTGCCCGGAAAGTTGATCAGTTTTACCACTGAAAATAAATTGGAAAATAGTAAAACCCGAATTTTAAGACCAAGGCTGGTTGGCTATGCTGCCGGTCTTGTAGTGATGATTAGCCTGTTTCTTTATGTACTTGTTGTGCGCGTGCCCCTGGAACTTGACGTGGTTCGCGATCGCTCGCTGTTGTACCGAGAGACGTCGCGTGGGCTGGTTGAAAATATTTTTACGCTGCGTATTAGTAATATGGACAATCGCGATCATGACTTTCAAATTCGGGTTGAAGGCGATTACGAGTTCAAGTTTATTGGTGATCAGCTGGTATCTGTAGAGGCTGGAGAAGTGCTTACTCATCTGGTGCGCCTGGCGCTGGATCCAGGTTTCCTTGAGACGGGTAATGCAGATATTACTTTTGTGGTGCAGGCAAGCGATGATGACAAAATTATTGATTCGGAACACAGTCGCTTCATCGGGCCGTTTTCGCGCTAGTAGATGACTACAATGGATATTTTGCAGCCAGCAGGCTCAGCCGTTTATCAATGACAAATACCAGTAATGCATGTCAATGAGTAGTGTAAGCGGCTCAAAGCGCTCTGCGCAACAGAGCCAACCCTGGTATCGGCAGTTCTGGCCGTGGTTTTTGATTGCCTTGCCCGCGACGGTGGTGATCGCCAGTTTTTTTATGCTCTATCTGGCGATTAAGTATAGCGACTCGCTGGTTAGTGATAACTATTATCGGGATGGGCTGGCTATAAATCAGATTCTAACTCAGGACGTTCGTGCACAGGATTTAAAATTGTCCGCGTTAATAGTTTTTGATGGGGAAGGGGAGCTGGTTACGCTCGAGCTGGCGGGTAAGCTTGAAATGCCAGATATTCTGACTTTACAGCTCCAGCATCCGACTAATGCCAGCGCAGATACCATGATCACCCTGATGGCCGTCGGTGGCGGAGCCTATCGAGGTCACCTGCCGCTGAAGCCCAGGTACCGTTATTATCTGCGCCTTATGCCTGGGCTCGTCAATCATTCGGATGCCGCTAAGCTAGTCGAATGGCGCCTTAACAGTGAGCTGGATTTCGCTGTTACCAACAGTGTACAAATAAGTGCGGCCACGCGTGATAAGCAGGCCTTAGATAAAGACAGTACGGGCAGTACTCCGGGCGATAATGCCCGCTAGGGTTTTTTCACCGCTAGATTGTTTCCATTGTGGCCTGCCGGTACCCCAGGGCGGAAAGTTTACGGTGCTCGTCGATGGCCAACAGCGGGCCACGTGCTGTATCGGCTGCCAGGCGGTTGCCAGTACCATCGTCGATGGTGGTCTGGAAAAATTTTATCAGTACCGCACCACCGATAGCAGTCCTGGCGCAACTGGCACCGATGACAATTCGAGTGCCGATGACCTGGCTATATATGACCTGTCTGAAGTACAGGATGAATTGCTGGAGCTTGATGATCAGGGTGTCGCCAGCATTGAGCTCAGTATTACGGATATTAGCTGCGCAGCCTGTGCCTGGTTGATTGAGCATCATCTGGGCCGGTTGCCGGGTATTGAACAGGTGTCGGTGAATGTCAGCAGGCATCGTTGTCATGTCGACTGGCGCCTTGAACAGTTGCGTTTAAGCGAATTGCTGGCGGCGTTTGCAGACATTGGTTATCGGGCTCATCCCGCGAGCGAAGCCGACACGCTAGACAAAATCAATAAAGAGCAGCGGCGCTATTTATTACGCCTTGGCGTGGCCGGTATCGGTATGATGCAGGCGGGAATGTTGGCTATCGCTCTTTATGCCGGCGCCTTCCAGGGTATGGAGCCGCGGTGGGAAAGCCTGTTGCGCTGGGTTAGCCTGATCGTTGCCAGCCCTGTGGTACTGTATTCAGCCCAACCCTTTTTTATCGGCGCGTGGCGCAGTTTAAAAGCACTTTATCTGACCATGGATGTGCCCGTTGCGCTGGCCATTGCGCTAGCTTATCTATTCAGTGCCTGGGCAACGGTAACAGCGACGGGAGAGGTTTATTTCGATGCCGTATCAATGCTGACTTTTTTTCTGCTGGTGGGCCGTTTTCTGGAAATGCGTGTTCGTTATCGCAACGAGGTTGCCGCAGGAGAGGCCACCCAGCTCATCCCCATTACAGCATTGAGGCTCACCGGCAGTGTGGCGGAGAGAGTGCCGGTAAAATCCCTGCATCGCGGCGATATTATTCTGGTTAGCGAAGGCGAGAGTGTGCCTGTGGATGGTCGAGTGCTTGAGGGGGAGAGCCGCGTTGTAGAATCGGTGTTGACCGGGGAGCAGCGCCCGGTGAAAAAAGGGCCTGGCGACGTGGTCAGTGCCGGCACTATCAACAGCGTCAATCGGCTTAAAGTTCACGTAGATGCCGTGGGTAAAGCGACGCGTTTAGCAGCCATACTCGATATGATGGATGCGGCGATGGCTGAAAAGCCCCGTCAGGTTGAACTTGCCAATCGCCTGGCGGGCTGGTTCGTTGGGTTTGTTCTGGTGTTGGCGGTAATTGTATTTGGCGCCTGGTGGTGGCATGACCAGGAGAAAGCGCTGTGGGTGACACTGTCAGTGTTGGTGGTGACTTGTCCGTGCGCACTGTCGCTGGCGACGCCGGTTGCTCTGGCAGCAGCAACAGGTCGCTTACAGCGCCTGGGGTTTTTAGTGCGTCGCGGCCATGTATTGCAGACCCTGGCTAAGGTCACCCGGGTAGTGCTCGACAAAACGGGGACCTTGACGTCCGGGCAGATGGAAATTAATCGGGTGGTCTATTTCCGGGCCGGAACTGCAGATGCGGCAACGCCCTTTGTTACCGAGAAACGTTCTATTACCGAAGAGCTTTCTATTTCCGAAGAACTTTCTATTACGGAAGAAGACGTGCCCGTGCTCGCTATTGCTGCCGCACTTGAGCAGGGTTGTCGACACCCCATTGCCCTCGCTTTCAGACAACGACAGGCGTCCCAGCACGCTGAGCAACTATGTTATGAAGTGGGGCGTGGTGTCAGTGGCATTGTCAATGGCGAGCGTTACGCGTTGGGAAAACCCGATTTTATTGCCGAGGTGCTGGGTTTGTCCGTGGCTGAAGCCGAGTGGCTGGCGGTGCTTGACGAGGGTTCCCATAAGCCTGCTCAGGGACAGTTATCGTCGGCCACGGTGGCCGTCATGCTGGCTAGTCAACAGGGGCCGCTGGCGTGGTTTGTCCTCGTCGATGCCTTGCGGCCCGGTGCCGGGGATATAGTCCAGCGTCTCACCGAGAAGGCGCTCGCGCTCGAATTGCTCAGTGGTGATCAAACACGCAGTGTGGCTGATTTAGCCGATAATCTGGGCATCGAAGAGTGGCGAGCGAATAATATGCCGGAAGATAAGCTTGCCCATATTCGCCATCTTCAGGAGCAAGGCGATATTGTATTGATGGTGGGTGATGGCATTAACGATGTACCCGTACTCAGCGGTGCCGATATTTCCGTGGCCATGGGTGAAGCTGCTGACTTTACACATCTGGCCGCCGATGCGGTGCTGTTGTCAGCTAACCTGGCGATACTCGTCGATGCTATTGAGGTGGCGGTTAAAACAGAGACAGTTATCCGACAAAATATTGCGTGGGCGCTGCTATATAACTTAAGCGCATTACCGTTGGCAGCCCTGGGTTGGGTGCCGCCATGGGCGGCGGCGATCGGGATGTCGATCAGCTCACTGGTTGTGGTCCTAAATGCCCTGCGCTTACAGCATTACCCAGCAGCCGCGGGTTTGGCGACTGCGGTGCAGAGACAACGATCAGCGCTGCCAGTCTAACAGGCAACTACTTAACAGGTACCTGATGGAGAGTCTCTATCTATTGATCCCCTTGTCAATCGCCGTTCTCGGCGTTGGCGTGGTGATCTTCTTCTGGGCGGTTAATAGTGGCCAATATGACGATCTTGATGGCGAAGCGGAGCGGATATTGTTTGATGACGTGGAAGCCGATGCTTTGCCTCTAAACGACGGGCACACGCGAACCGATGACCACTCGGAACCCGGGCAGCCAGGCGAAGAAGAGGTGCGTGGCGGCGATGATTGATGGCTTTTTGCCGGCGATGGCTGCGATGTTTGGCATTGGTTTACTGGGCGTGGGGCACTGCGTCGGTATGTGTGGTGGTATTGCTTCGGCATTAAGTTTTGCAGACCAGAAAGGCGCCACCCATTTGATCGTGGCATACAATGTCGGCCGCATATTTAGCTACGGGTGTGCGGGCGCCATAATTTCCAGTCTCGGTTATGTGGGTAGCCATTATCTGGAGCTGGCACCGATACTTCGTGGTATCGCCGGGGTTCTGTTAATTTCCATGGGTCTGTATCTAGCCGGCTGGTGGCAAGGACTCACCTGGCTGGAAAGGGCTGGACTGGTACTATGGAAACGTTTGCAGCCGCTGGCGCAGCGCTTATTGCCGGTGCGCTCACTGGGTTCGGCCATGACGCTGGGCTTAATGTGGGGATGGCTACCCTGCGGGCTGGTCTACACAGCCCTGGCCTACGCTGCAACCGCCGCGTCACCCCTGATGGGTATGGCTCAAATGGTAGCGTTTGGTCTAGGTACGCTGCCGGCCATGGTGCTAGGGGGGGTGGCAATGGGCGGGCTCGCCGGAGTGTTGCAAAGCAGAAATTTTCGTCGTTTATTTGCGCTATTGCTAATAGCCTACGGTATTTGGACGCTGGTGCCAGTATTTTTGTTTCATGAACATTATTAATTCGATATATTGGGATGATCTGTTTAACGGCTTAGGCATTGATGTCTGTCAACAAGCGATTGTTGTTTTAGCGTTATAAATAATGGTCAATAATTAGATAAGGAAGGGGGTGGTGTTATGTTTGCTTACATACCGGGGTTGATGTTTAAACCGCGTGCCACGTGGCGAAAAATTGCTGAGTTATCGGATGAGCAAATCAAACGATTACTTCCTTACCCAATCATTATGGCACTGCTACCTGCGCTAGGTATTTATGTCGGTACGACCAAAGTTGGCTGGACAGTAATTGGCGACGATGTAGTGCGCCTTACTGAAGGTAGCGCTATACCATTGATCGTTCTTTGTTACGTTGCGCTGCTGGGCGCCGTTGTTTTTATTGGCTTGATGGTTAGCTGGATGTCGCAGACCTATCAGATAGAATCCTTCCCGATCAAAGGCGTGGTGTTAATGGGTTATGCCTGTACACCCATTTTTCTGGCCGGTGCGCTCGCCGCCTACCCGATCTGGTGGCTGGATATTATGGCGGGTACGGGTGCTGCTATTTACGTGATTTATCTAGTCTATATGGCGGTGCCGTTAATGATGGGTGTGCCCTGGGACAGAGGTTTTCTATATGCGAGTGCAGTGTTTATGGTGGCCCTGGTCTACGTGGTCGTTGTCTTGGTTGGCATGGCGATTGTCTGGGAGTACATTGCTACACCAGTTTTTATTGATTGAGCTTGCTGATGTTTAACTGGCTGGCTGTTAGTGACGGAACCTGCCCGTTAAAGACGGATATTACAGATAAAAACGGATATTACAGATAAAAAGAGGAAATCATGCGACTGCTTCACACTATGCTCCGTGTCGGCAATCTGGATAAGTCTATAGCGTTCTATACCGAATTGCTGAATATGCAATTACTGCGTAAAATGGATTTTCCAGATGGTAAATTCACCCTGGCTTTTTTAGGTTACGGGTCAGAGAAAGACAATACCGTGCTGGAATTGACCCATAACTGGGATACGTCCGCTTATGATCTGGGTAGTGGTTATGGACATATTGCCATTGCCGTTGAAGATGTTTACGCAACCTGTGAGGATATTCGCACGAAAGGTGGCAACGTGGTCAGGGAACCCGGGCCGATGATGCACGGCAGTACAGTGCTAGCTTTTGTGGAAGACCCGGACGGCTATAAGGTCGAGCTTCTGTCGATAGATCGGTAACTCTTTAGTTATCAACCTTAGCCATCACTATCTTAGTTGTCACCACTTTAGTCGTCACCATCGACCTGTAAGGGCAACGCGTTGGCGTGCGTCCGCAGCCAGTTGAGACCATTGAGTACCTTTTCATTGCGTGCTATACGGCGCTCTAGCCTGAATTTACCAGGATAGTCCATAAGCAGCATGCCCATGGCGATCGTTAACAGTCCTTGCCCGGGAATAAATAACATAATCACCCCTCCGGCGACGAGGATTATTCCGAGCATGTTTTTTCCGATTAACAAGGTCATTCTAATCAGTGGATGGGATTTTTTCAGCGGCGCAGGATGTCGCTTTTCATAAAGAAAATAATCTTCAGGTATGCGTGCTACCAGCCATGGCAACGACAACAGACTGAAGACAAAGGTGCATAGCGAAATAACTGCCAGCCAGGCAAACGCTTCCTGGTATTGTCCGAGCCAATCGATCACTGACTATTGATCTCATAGGGGAGGTCAACAAACTTCACTGGCACCGCCTGCCCCGCAACAAGCAACTCAGTTTGATCGAGGGCCATTTCCCTTAATATTGCGAGCATTGCAAAATTGCCGGGATCTGTCGGCGCTGCTGTTATGACATTACCGATCGCCCTGGTTTTTTCGGTAGTGGTGCTTTCGGTAGTAGCATTTTCGGTAGTGGTGCTTCCGGTAGTGGTGATTTCTGCGCCGGGCTCAGGAAGTTGGGAAGAAGCGCCCAGAACCAGATAAGTGCGGCGCTTTAGTTTGCCCAGGTATTGCATTCTTGCGACCACTTCCTGGCCGGTGTAACAACCTTTACTAAAACTGATAGCGTCAGTGGCTTGCAGGTTAAGCATTTGTGGTATCAGTTGTTCGCTGAAGGTGGCGGTGACCGATGCCAGGCCGGCACGTATCAGTTGTAGTTGCCACCAGGGTAGCCCAACCGCCTGCAGGTCTGGGCTCAACTGTACCCACAACTGCTGAGCATTGCCTGCTTTGGTAATGATGACGAATAAATTCTCGCTCACGCAGGTTAACAGATTGCCGGCCTTGTCGATTACTGAGTGCCTGGGCCCCGGTACAGAGGGGAATAATATTTTCAGTCTGTCCTTGACCTGTGTTCCGGCCAGGCCAAATTGGCGATAAGCATTGCTGTGGTCCTGCAGTGTTGTTTTAAAAAAAGCCGCATACTTTTCAAGTGCCGCCAGAGAAGTTTTGACCAGCGCCCTGTCCATGGAAAGCAATATTTCATCTTCGCTATTTAGCTGGGCCTGAAAGGATGTGATCATCCTGCCTTTAGGATTGCAAATGGCGCCGGGCAGAGCGTCTCCGGGTGACAGCGCCAGGAAATCGCATGTGCTTTGTCCCTGCAGGAATTTGCGGGAGTCTGGACCCTCAGCCGAAAGGATGCCGAGATGGCCTAGATCGCTGATGGTGGCGGTTAAGTTGGCATAATCCGCCGACGTTTCGCCAAAAGAGATGACCTCGTCATCGACGAATTGAGCTTGTCTATCCGCAAGAAATTGTTGCCAGTCAGTCATATATCAGATCACTATTAAATAAGCACCCAGCCAGGGGGTAGCCAGTCGAGCATTCCATTATACTAACTTGTTAACAAAGTATGATGTTATTGCAATGGATAAAAACAGGCTTTTTTGGGCGAGTCGTCGAGGTATGCTTGAGCTGGATCTGATATTGGCGCCTTTTGCCGATAAGGTCTACCCGGGGCTTGGGGCCGATGACCAAAAGCGTTATGAACAGTTACTTCAATGTGAAGACCAGGATTTGTTCGCCTGGTTATTACGCCGCAAGAAACCAGAAGATGAGCAAATCGCTCGAATTATCAACATAATTATGGCCAGCCGTGATCCGGCGACTGCAGTTTAAGGAATCCCCTGCTAGCGCGCTATGGCGGCTGCAATGTGTGCTGATACTTGCGGTAATGGTTCTGCTGTTTCTGTTGCCACTGGCAGCTTTGCCCAGGCTAACCTTATGTGCACTGCTGGGTCTTATTGGCGCGGTGTTATGGCAGCAACGCTCTATACATCCGGGCATCGAGTGTCTGTATCTTGATATAGACAACTGGAAAATAGCCGTTGGTAACCCTGATACTGAATTAAGTTCAGAAAAAGTTGCCGATCCAGCGAATGTGCGGGCGGAATATCTTAGCGCCTGGCTGCTTATGTTGTCCTATGAGTATGACGGCCGCCGCTACAGGTTGCCGGTATTTCGCAGCATGATCAGCGGAGATGACTTTATACGCCTGTCAGCTCTAGTTAGATTGATGAACGGAGGAGGTTAAGCGTTAAATACAAGTAAACGAGAACAGGTGTAAGGTCTGGCCTGAGTTCGCGCCTAGTTTTTGCTGACAATAATATCCTGCCCAGCAAAATTCATTGGTACCAGAATAGTATCTTTGGCTACCGGCGAAAGCTCCGGGTGGTCGAGCGTGTAATGAAGCCCGCGGCTTTCCTTACGTAACAAAGCTGAGCGAATGATCAGATCAGCGGTCACGGCGAGGTTACGCAGCTCAAGTAAATCACGACTCACCTTGTAGTTTCGGTAGTACTCCTGAATCTCCCTGTGGAGCAGACGAATGCGGTGTTCGGCCCGTTCCAGACGCTTACGGGTACGCACAATGCCAACATAATCCCACATAAAACGTCTTAATTCGTCCCAGTTGTGAGAAATTACTACGTCTTCATCGGAATAGGTGACACGGGAAGAGTCCCAGGCTTTGGTGTAGCTGGGTGCAGGAACTTTGCTGATTTCACTGCATATGCTGGTTGCTGCGGAGTGCGCAAATACCAGGCATTCGAGCAGAGAATTGCTGGCCATGCGGTTGGCGCCATGGAGACCGGTGAAAGCGCATTCACCAATGGCGTACAAATTGTTTAAATCTGTGCGGCCATTAATGTCGGTGACGATACCACCGCAGGTGTAATGGGCCGCGGGTACCACGGGTATAGGCTCTTTGGTAATGTCGATACCAAAGTCCAGGCATCTGGCTGTCACGGTGGGGAAATGGTTATGAATAAACTCAGTGGGCTTGTGGCTGATATCCAGGTATACGCAGTCGGCTCCCAGGCGTTTCATTTCGTGGTCAATTGCGCGAGCGACAATATCCCTTGGTGCTAGCTCAGCATCGGCATGAAAGTCGTGCATAAACCGACTGCCATCAGGTAGCAAAAGGCGCGCTCCTTCTCCTCGCAGTGCTTCTGAAACAAGAAAGGATTTGGCGCGGGGATGGAACAGACAGGTGGGGTGAAACTGGTTGAATTCCATATTTGCCACACGACAGCCCTTTCGCCAGGCTACTGCGATACCGTCGCCGCTGGCCCCGTCAGGGTTACTGGTATACAAATAGACTTTACTGGCCCCGCCGGTGGCGAGTACGACTATTTTGGCCTGAAAAAGGCATACTCTGTCGCGGTTTTTATCGAGCACATAAGCGCCGTTACAACGCAGGCTGCGCGAGCCTGAGTCTGCCTGTGTGGTGAGATCGACCACCACATGATGTTCGAAAATATCAATATCAGGGGTTTCGCGAGCGCGATTGGCCAAAGTACCGGAAATGGCCTGGCCGGTGGCATCAGCCGTATGGAGTATGCGCCGATGGCTATGACCTCCTTCCTTGGTGAGGTGGAAGCTGTCACCGCTTCCGTCCTTACTGAATTCAACTCCCTGGTCAATCAACCATTGTAATGCGGCGGGGCCACGTTCAAGTGTTGAGTGAACGACATTATCATGGCACAGGCCGGCTCCGGCTTTGAGCGTGTCGGCAACATGGGCATCGATGCTGTCAGACGGGTCAAATACGGCGGCAATACCCCCCTGTGCCAGTTGCGTTGAACCAGTTTGCAGTTGATCTTTGCTCAGCAGGGCGACGCGATGATTTGCTGCAAGTTGCAAAGCGATAGTCATACCTGCAGCCCCGCTGCCAATGACTAGTACATCGTGATGATAGGTTTTTTTTACCGAAATATTGATAGCTTGTGGGGTTCCTGTCGGGAAAGGCGAGCATGATAGTATAGCTTGGCAAAAAATCCCAGATGACAGCCTGGAGTTTTGTTACCGTTAATACGATATATCCTGTCTTTGCCGAACCAAAGGTATTTCAGGTTGTCAACAAGTGAAGCTTATAAAAAGAGGGAATAAGGGTGGGGGAAA
>QNFP01000084.1 GCA_003645535.1 Gammaproteobacteria bacterium
GGCTAAATCAATTGAGACTAGTTTAATATTACGCATATGGACGTTCCTCTCACTATTTGGTTGAACTTATAGTTTGGCGCATTACGACGCCGTAGGGGGAACGTCCATCTCATCAGGCTCTACCCAAAGCACTCGCTCCGCTCACCGGGCAGGCTCTACCCAAAGCACTCGCTCCGCTCACCGGGAAGGCTCTGCTCAATCGGCTCTGGTTCTTCCATCGTCCCGAAATTTGATCTGACAGCCACCGTCATAAAAGTTGGCAACCGTCAGATCACCTCTGAACGACTACATATTAGGAAACCACCAGGCCCGGCATTTTGTTCCCTTCCCGAAATTCCTCCAATTTTTCAAAATACTTATTGGCACCCATCATGCCGCCGTAGGGTTGGTTATGTCTGGCTCTTGGATCGTGTTGCCCCTCAAGGTTGTAGTAACCCGGAGTACAGCCCGAGCCACCCTGAGGCCCGCGGGCTTTGGTGCCCACCACTTCGGCCGACCACGCCGTTTCTGCTTCCTCGGTAGTATCCACCCGAGTGATATTGTTTTCCTCGAAGTACTTTACCAGGTAGGCGATGTGCTTGGCGCCTTCGTCCAGGCCATCGGGATAATTGGCGGTAAAAGAGGCCTGGCCGTTGCCAATGAGGAAACAATTGGGGAAGTCGTGACTGTGAATGCCGTAGTAGGAGATCATTCCCTTGCTCCATTTTTCTTCGAGACTAAGGCCATCTACGCCAATTAAATTGTAGCCAGAGCGACGTGTGTAATCCGTTCCCACCTCAAAACCGGTGGCGAAGATAAGGCAGTCTACCTCGTATTCTTTTCCATCCACTATCACACCAGTTTCGGTAATGGCATCAACACCCAGGCCTTTAGTGTCGACTAGTTCGACGTTGTCGCGGTTGAAGGTAGGCAGGTAACGGTCGTCCAGACAGGGCCGCTTACACATAAAGGCGTAATAGGGTTTAAGGGCTTCGGCAACATCTTTGTCTTTAACTATGTCATCGACGCGATTGCGAATGTTCTCCATTTTTTCGAAATTAGCTAACTCATAGACTTTGGCGACTTCCTCTTTCGGTACGTCCTTACCGGCTTCGCGCATACGACGGCGATAAATTTTGCCCATTTCGACCCAGGCGTCGTCGAACTGATCCAGCTGATCGATCTCCCCGCGACGTCCTCCTCGCCCGGTCAATATGGCGGTAAAGTCCTTTTGTCGCTGTTTTTGCCAACCAGGTTCTAAACTGGCCGCCCACTCCATATCGGTATCATGATCATTCCTAGGATCGACACCCGATGGTGTGCGCTGGAAGACATACAATTGTTCAGCACTCTTCCCAACAAAAGCTACACACTGGACGGCTGTTGCACCGGTGCCGATAATTCCGACTCGCTTGCCTTTGAGGCCGGTCAGGCCGCCACGGGCATTGCCCCCGGTGTAGTTGTAGTCCCAGCGACTGGTATGGAAGGTGTGACCCTTGAAGTTGCTAATGCCTTTTATGCCCGGCAGTTTCGGGCGATTTAATGGCCCGTTGACCATGAGCACAAAGCGCGCTTTTATTTTGTCATTACGGTCGGTATGAATCGTCCAGCGCCTGGTGCCTTCGTCCCAAATCATCTCTTTAACCTCGGTTTGCAGGCAGGCGTTGTCATAGAGACGGTAGTGTTCGGCAATTCTTCTACTGTGGTCCAGTATCTCCGGCGCATCACAGTACTTGCGCGGGGGCATAAAGTTGAGTTCTTCCAATAAAGGCAGGTAGGTATAGGCCTCGATATCACAGGCGGCACCCGGGTAGCGGTTCCAGTACCAGGTGCCGCCAAAATCCGCGCCTTTTTCAATCATGCGAATATCTTCTATACCGGCTTCACGCAGGCGCGCGCCCGCCAGTAAGCCGCCCAGGCCGCCACCGATAATGGCGACCTCCACCTCATCTTCCAGAGGTTCGCGAACAATAGGTTCTTCCACGTAGGGGTCTTCCAGGAAATAGGAAAAATCTCCCTTCATTTCCTGATATTGTTGATTGCCGTCAGGGCGCAGACGTTTCACCCTTTCCTCGTCGTACCTTTGTCTTAAAGCAACGGGATCAAATGCTTCTTTAGCTGCATGGGTGCTCATTTTGTCATCTCCTTGGTAATGGGGTGTTTTGTCTAATGCACGTTTGTTATCACCACCGATCATATTGACCATGGCCGGCATGGGTCCCAGCCATTGTCAATAGCGTGTTGGTATTCTGGCTCGACGAGATGCATATCTGAATCTATTACCCAAAATCACCTCTCATTGTTATTCTCCCGGCCTGTAGGTGGCCTTTAATTTCCCCCCTGGCCTGTTATCCGGCACTAGTGGGGGATTTAATTGTTTTATCCCGGTAATCATCATGATGAGGTTTCCAGGGGTTTTTATTTTGCAACTAAACAATAAGAGTCGGCGTCGCCAAAGTCCACTATTTTTAAATGGGATTTTTTTGTATTTTTTGGTGTTTGTTTGCTGAGAGCAAATCAACTTTTATCACCCGGGCAAACTAGATCAGCACTTCTGCAACAATCTCATAGGAGCGCAGGCGCGCATCGTGGTTATAGCACTGGCAGGCGATAATTAGCTCATTCGCTCCTGTTTTTTCTACGAACTGATTGACTTGTTCACTGACCTGATCTGGGCTGCCGATAACCGTGCAGTCAAATACGCCCTGTAACATATGGCGTTCCATGGAGCTAAGGCTGTCCAGATAATCTGCCACCGGTGGCGGCAACTTGCCGGGTCGGCCACTATATAAATTGACGAAAGCCTGCTGCCAGGAACTGGCCAGTAAATGAGCATCTTTTGCGTCGTCGGCGGCAAACATGCTACAGCCGAGCATGACATAGGGCGCCGCCAGATATTCGGAAGGTTTAAATTGTTCGCGATAGATCGCAATGGCATCCATCATTTGGGCCGGCGCGAAATGTGAGGCAAAGGAGTAGGGCAAGCCCAGATGGGCAGCCAGTTGAGCACCGAATAAGCTGGAACCGAGAATCCATATGGGCACTGATAATCCCGCTCCCGGAATTGCGTGTACCTGCTGCTCGGCACCTGCTGCATTGAAATAGGCCATTAACTCGACGACATCCTGAGGGAACTGGTCGACACTGGAAGCGAGATTGCGTCGCAGCGCGTGGGCGGTGGCCTGGTCGGTACCGGGTGCTCGTCCCAGGGCCAGGTCAATGCGGCCAGGGAACAGGCTTTCCAGGGTGCCAAACTGTTCGGCAATCACCAGTGGCGCGTGGTTGGGTAACATAATGCCACCGGCACCTACCTGTAACGTGGTCGTGCCCGCCGCCACATGGCCAATCACTACCGAAGTAGCAGCGCTGGCGATACCTGGCATGCCGTGATGCTCAGCCAGCCAGTAGCGCTTAAAGCCCCAGCGTTCAACATGTTGAGCAAGATCAAGACTGTTGCGCAGTGAATCACTGGCGTTACCGCCTTCAATAATGGGTGAAAGGTCGAGCACTGATAGTGGAATCACGGTGTTTGTTTCCTGTCGGGTAATTGGGGACGCTCTGCTAGTATGTGTGCAGCATGGGTAGCGAGCTGGGGTGTGACTATCTAGACTATATAATACGAGAGTAACACTAGACCCGACCCTGTTTATTTACATATGAGAAATCTGTAAGCGCCTGACCATGCATGAGCAAACTCAAACAAGCACTTCCACCATGGTTATTCAGTCGCACTGTCTACCATTACCCCACGCGTGGTTGGCTCCCTGCATAGATTCCGTAAAAAGCTGGTCGAAACAGGAAGGCTTTGATTACCAGTTTCTGGGGGATGAGTTGTTTGAACTCTTGCCCAAATGGGTAGTGGAAAAAACTCATTCGCAAAGAGTAGTAGCCACGGATCTTGCGCGGCTAAAATGTATACAGAAATTTCTGTCATGCGGATACGAGCGCGTGGTCTGGCTGGATGCGGATTTTCTTGTTTTTTCACCTGAAAGGTTTCATTTACCCGATTGCAGTGCGCTTCCTGAAAACTATGCGTTGGGTAGAGAAGTTTGGGTTCAACCCCAGGCGTTGGAAAAAGCCTCGCTCAAAGCGCGACCGACAAACAAGCGTGAAAGATTTAAAGTTTATAATAAAGTCCACAACGCTTTTTTATTATTCGGACAGGGGAATCCCTTCCTCGATTTTTATTCAGCCCATGCCGAGCGCTTACTAGATAGAGTCAAAGGTACGGTGCCGCCCCAGTTTGTAGGTCCAAAGTTGCTTACCGCTTTGCACAATATAGTTCAGTGTCCGGTGCAGGAAGATGCGGGAATGCTTAGCCCCTGGATTATTCAAGATATACTCAACGGTGGCGGGCCTGCTCTGCATTTGTTTCGCGAAAAATCGCTTCTGCCCCTGGCCGGTGCAAACTTGTGCAGTTCTTTGTTGGGGAGTCCTGTGTTTAAAGACAACGCGTACGACGATCAGGCTCTTGATGATGTCGTTGCCCGACTATTATCCCAGGGTGGCATTTAGCAGGCGGTATTTATTACCGCAGCGGCAACGTGTATAATTTTTTAACAGCCAGCTGGAATAAAGAAATTAAAATAAGGTTCTCGGTTCTGGTGAGGATGTTCTTCAATCCATGTTTTTGTTATTCAACCCATATTGCTGTTATTCCGTTTTTCTTAATGACTCCCTCCTGTGGAAAATTGTCTTAATCAAGCTCATTGACCTTGCGGAAAAAGCCCCATACCAACAAACCGCAGCCAAGCACCATAGCGATTCCTACTGAAAACAGGCCGCCGGCAACCAGAGCTTCCTGCCAGGCTTGTCCCTCATGGCCGGAACTGGCGATGGGTGTCATCGCTTTTGTTCCGAACATGGCGGCAAACGTGACAAACAGCCAGTTCGCGAAAGTTCCATACAGGAGTAGCCAGAAGGCGATGGCCTGATACCCTGGCGCAAGGTGTAACCTTGACCACGCCAGGCCGATAACGATGAGAAATGTACCATTCATTACGCCTTCAAGATGTCCGGATAGACCCATTCGCGGGTTGGTCATTGCCGGGATCGCGAAGCCGGAGAGGAGACCCAGGAAAAATAATAAAGCGCCAAAACCTAAAAGATATTGACTGGTTCGATTTTTATTAGTCATTTGTTGTGTCGTCTAATTATTTTTGGGGCTACAGTTTCCGATTGTCCGGGCTAACTGCTTGCTTCCGCAACCGGCCAATCGTTATCGTAATGATAGCTTTATTTTTGGAGTCCGCGTTGACAATCGCTTTGATAATATAGTTGCTACAGATTTAGTCGCGGACTTCAAAACTGGTATCCATGTGATCCTGCAACCGCCCCTGCAACCGCAATTATACTCAGAGTGAGTAATATATTATGCATTCTATGCAACCATGCAAAGGCATTGTCACTATCTTTTGCTGCCTGTTCTCTAAACCAGCGATGTAGAAACAGGGGTTCGAGTACAAATAGCACAATGGTAAAAATTGCCCATATAAACGTCATCAGGTGCATCCACCAAAATTGCAGGTGTTGATAGCGATCCCAGGCATTTAGAAAATCCAGCATGTAATAGCCGGAAATACCTGTAACCAGAGTTGCAATCCGTGCCTGTAATGAAAACTTCCCTTCAAGCTGCTCAAACAATTCCAGGCGATTGTTAGTATCAGTAATTTTTTTGAGGGATGGGATCAGAACCGTTGTAACAAAAGCAACACCACCAATCCAGGTGACCACTCCGATTACGTGTAGAGTGCGAGTCAAAATAAGATAATCAAAATTGTTCATGCGTTCAATTCCTGTTTGCAGGCGGTAAGTTGCAGGCGGTGAGTATACTGATTCAGCGTAGTGGTTTGATCTTTGCAACGAGTGCAGCTGCAGGAAATACGTGTGCAGATATTTTCAAGCTGCTTGCTAAGGAGTTGTTAATTGCCGATAAGCTCCAGACTACACCGGTTAGACGCTAAACAGGATTCAGGGTGTTGGATTCAGGGTGTTTGTGCAAGTTTGTGACCTGTACTATCATCAACCGTAGGGTGGCGAGACGATTGACAGCAGGGTGTACTAATGTATAAATACGTCGTTCGATTTTTGTAATAATAACTCCAGGAGAGGGATCATATTGTGGAATGTCCGAAATGTGGTGGGCAAATGAATACGCGGGCTTTTAAAGGTATAGAGTTAGAGCGCTGTACCGGCTGTTACGGCATTTTTTGTAGCCCGGAGACTATAGAGGCAGGCAAGGACGTATGGCTGTCTGAAGCCGTTCTTGATGTTGGTTACGAAACCACTGGAGAGCGCTATGACAAAGTTGGTGATATTGACTGTCCTGTGTGCAAGGTGAAGATGGATAAGATTTCTGATCCGGTACAGACACATATCTGGATGGAGTCTTGCCCTCAATGTAACAAGATATTCCTGGATGCAGGTGAGTTTACCGATCTAAAACACAATACCATGTTGGATAAGTTGCGCGACTGGCGGAAGGGCCGGCGAAATTAGGCGCTAACTAGTGGGTGCTAGCTAATAGGTACTAATTAACAGGTGTTATCAGCTGGTGACCGTAGCGCATGGCTTACTGTCACCGCGGTCGGTTAGCAACGCATACCATGGAGCTTTCCCAATGTTAGCTCCATGGTATTGTTAAGACTGGCCTTTCACCGTACGGGAAAGTGCCGCGTGCAATAGAGCGCCGCGTGCAAATAAAGGCCCGTCGTGCAATAGAGTGGCCATGTGGAGTAGATAGCGTTCGGTTCGGTCAATTGGTCCCCGCTAACCGTGGGGTACGCATCTGCAATCGCCCGTCAGTGACGGAGTGTCCATCCGCAACTTTTTCCCATATCTTCATCCGTCGAGAACCGCAAGTGGGAATGGCCAACTTGCCATTAATGGACTGATTTACCTAAGCAGAGATACTATCTCCCCATCTTCGGTATTTCCTTTTGATCAAGCTCATCTTTCCTGTCAAGTCCATGCCAATACGGCTGACAAAATACGATGCTGTCTAAATATGGGGCTTGCAGGATACTCGCTCTTCCCTGAATATAATCACGCTGACGGTTATACGGATTAGCATTATAGTAAGTTGGTAGGCGGGTGTGTGGGCCTGTTACATACTTGTCTGGATCAACGGCTTCCACCGGAAAATATTATGCGTCTGTTTGATATCATCGCCATTCTTATCAGCCTTTCGGCTGTATTTAGTTGGGTTAATTATCGTTTCCTGAAATTACCCACTGCGATCGGACTGATGCTGATTGCTTTGGTGATGTCGTTGGTCCTGCATCTACCCTTATCTTTTTTCGATGGTCTGAAGGATCAGGCCGCGGGAATGCTGTCCCAAATCGATTTCGATGAAACCTTGCTCCATGGCATGTTGAGCTTCCTGCTTTTTGCCGGAGCCCTGCATGTCAACCTCAATGATCTGGCTAAACAACGCTGGGTAATAGGGATTCTTGCGACTTTTGGCGTGGTAGGTGCCACCTTTATCATCGGTGGTGGTGCTTATTACCTGTTCGGCTGGCTGGGCCTGGATGTGCCGTTTATTTATTGCCTGCTGTTTGGGGCATTGATCTCGCCCACAGACCCCATTGCGGTATTGGGTATCCTCAAAAGTGTCGGTGCGCCCAAAACCCTCGAAACCAAAATTGTTGGCGAGTCACTGTTTAATGATGGCGTTGCCGTGGTGGTGTTTCTTGTGCTGGCCGACATTGCGACCGGAGACGTCGAGATTACTATGTCATCGGTGATAACTCTATTCCTGCAGGAAGCCATAGGTGGCCTTATTTTTGGCCTGGCGGCGGGTAGTCTGGCTTTTTATATGCTCAAGCGAGTCGATAATTATCAGGTAGAAGTGCTCATCACCCTGGCCCTGGTCACCGGCGGTTATGCCGTGGCAGAGCACTTTCATTTATCGGCCCCCATCGCCATCGTGGTGGCCGGTTTGCTAATCGGTAATCACGGTCGGCGCTCGGCCATGTCAGAACAAACCACAGAGCATCTCGACACCTTCTGGGAACTGGTTGATGAAATGCTTAATGCCGTGCTCTTTGTGCTTATCGGGCTGGAATTACTGGTGATCTCCCTACGAGGTGACTATCTGCTGGCCGGTGTGTTGGCCATACCTATGATTCTGGTGGTACGGCTACTCAGTGTTGGTCTACCCATCACTGTAATGCGCCGCTTTCGTGAGTTTTCACCGGGAGTAGTGACCATCCTTACCTGGGCGGGTTTGCGTGGTGGCATCTCTGTGGCGCTGGCGCTCTCACTGCCCAGCGGTGAAACACGAGACCTACTGGTGACTGCAACTTATGTGGTGGTTGTGTTTTCTATTGTTGTCCAGGGACTAAGTCTGGGCCCGGTGGTGCGACGGTTCACGGATGATACCCAGGATTAATTAGCTGGTCTGGTGTTGCCTGTTTATCCTACAGACAGAAGTTCCCTAGCCAGAAGTTCCTTAGGGAAGCTCTGAACAAGTCATGAACTCGCATTCTGCGCTCAGAATACCCAGCTTCTTCGTTACAAACCTTCGCAATAGCTGGCTATTACGTGCGTTTTGCGCCTTGAATCTGAATATTCTGAATCACAGTCTACTTCGTCCAGACTTATTCAGAGCTTCCTTAATTTTCCGTTCCGGTTAATTCTTCTTTATCAACGCCCGGTTTATGCCGCCCGCCAGTAAAATGCAGCGGGTAGACTTCCTCCACCGCTGGGCTATCGCTGCGCCAGGTATGACAGGAATTTAATACAAAGGGTTTTTGTGTGGGGTCGGGCTCAATATCGGCATAGACTTCTGGACATTTCTCGCGGGCCATTTCTCTAACAACAGGAGAGGCTGTGGTCTGAAAAGCCACGGTGGCGATAGGGCCAAGTAATTCAACTAAATGCGTACAGCCTTTGATGCCACCTAGTAGTTCCTTAACCTTGCGATTCCAGCCAGGGCCGATACGCAAGCCGATTAAGCGCTGATAATTGTCGAGTACTTCATGACAAACCTGGTGGGGTTGATCGTCCATGGTGGTAGCGACTGCGTGCACAACGAAATTATGATCGATGGTCAGCCGCAGACCCATATTGTGAATGGGAATGCCGGGATCGAGCAGACCTCGCCAGCGGTTATCGACCACGTAAGTTTTGGTGTCGACAATCATGGCTTCAATATCCCACATGCCATCATCGCGCAGGTAACCCTCGCAATTAATTGCGCGGTTATGTAGGTGAGTGCGTGGCGCAGGGGGAGGAAAAGCCATTGCTGGTGTCCTTTTGGTTGATTGGGTTACGAGAAGTAGGGTGGGGTTTGGAATTCAAAAGAGGGCGACAAGATACTAGGGCGCTTTACTTTCTGCAAATCTTTAAGGGAAGGAAGATGGCAGACGATCCTGTAGTGCCAGACTTATTGGCAACATTCATTCCCGAGTTGGATGGGTGGGCACTGAACACTGCCGTAGGAGCAATATACGCAGCAATGACCTGGTAGTGGACTGAGGAGAGTATGGCAAGATTCGCACTCGTAGAACCACTGACAATAATTTTCCGGCATTGTCTCTACCTTGCGATGTTGGCATCTGGGGCAGGAAATGGTTGATTTTAAATTTAGTTCGGACATTTTTCTGGATTCGGAGCCATTGATGCACCAGGTTAAGCGAGATGCAATACATAGTTCATTTTTTGCTAGTTACTTTTGCTGGTCATTTTTATTAGTCATTTTTATTAATTATGGATTTTCATCGCTATCGCTCAAAGCTTTCGTATCTGGATTGTGTTCGACCATACGCTGGTAAAGCAGGCCCAGTGCACTTTGCATCAGCGAGTCTTCGATGATGTTATCGACATCACAGTTTTTCGCCAGTTTGCAGAGTCGCTCAAAGGCACTCATATAGTTTTTAGAATGCCGGGCACGAATTTCGGTGCCATACATTAGCTCTGCGATGCCGCCTTCTTCCTGGTAATGCATGACAAGGAAATAACGTGCGAAAATCTCAGTATCGCCACTGGCCGCCTGAGTAAAATAATTATCCACTTCTTCGCCGCTCATACGACCATCTCCAACCTGTCCGAAAGATGATGCCCACAACATGCCAGAGATGCCCCCAAGCTGATGTTTTACGTTATCGGCAATTTTGAAAAAAGTTTCCTGTCGCGCATTCATTTCGGTGGCAGCGATAGCCTGGGTTTGTTTGACAGATTGTTCCGACGTTCGTTGCAGTGCTTCCGTATTATTGGCCAGCTCTCTTTGCTGAATAAAAAGTCCTAATACCAGCCACAGGAAGGCTAGTGGCGCAAAGGCACCTTCGAGAAAACCGCCTACAGCTTCGAGGGAAAAATTTTGACCATGTTGATCCGCACTCACCTGGACGATATACCAGATGCCACCCATCAACCATATAAAGGTGATGACTGTACCAAGCCAGATACGCCAGTCCTGTTTTTTAAGGAATGCGACGAATTTGTGATCTGAATTCATAAGCTTTGGGAACCTCTGATTAATTCTGGACGAAGTAGGGAGCCTTGTATGACGCTTTGGGTATTTTGGGCGCAAGATACGAGTTTATGAATTGATCAGAGGCTCCTTTATTAACAGTCAAGGTTAACAGGTAAACCCGCGGAATCAGGAACTTAATGCCTGGCTTGTTCAGTTTGATGGTCACGTTCCAGGGGGCCAATGGGCGTTGGTCCAGCCTGATGAAAAACCATCCGATACTGTCCTTCTTCTTTGGTAAAGCCATTTGTGGCCAGGAGCAGGTTATCTGGTTGCCGTTCATCCCATTCATAGCAGGTCACCAGCACCATGTGTTCATAAAGCACGACCTGGTCGACTTTATGAATGATTCTCGGGCAGGTTTTGTGCGCCAGAATATTCTGCCAGCTGGTGATGACATCGTGCCGCCCGGTTAGCGCCTGTCCACCAGGGTGAATGCAAAGCAGTGCTGTGTTTTTTGCCCAGACCTGATTCATCGCGTTTATATTGCGGCTTAGAAAGGCCTGATAAAAGGCCTCATTACAAAACTGAGCTTCTTCGCTGTTTCTCATAATTTTAATAGCATGACGTTTTTATTTTGGACGCCCGAGAATAAAGGACTTGATCAGAGTCTCCTTAGCTACCTGATAGTTTAACTCGAGCAGGAGCAACAGGTAAGCCAGCAACGGAAGTGGCTATTCTGTAAACAGCGCCACCTCGATCCGAGCCCGTGCCTTCGGAGCCAGTAACAATATAAAGTGATTTTAAATCGGCGCCACCAAAACACACGCTGGTACACATCTCCTGGGGTATCTCAATAAAATCAGATTCGCTGCCATCTGCATTATAGACACCAACGCCATGTCCGCCATCAGCCAGAGCCACCCAGACCCGACCGTCTTCAGATACCACCAACCCATCGGGGATACCTTTTTCAATTTTAACGAATGGCTGTTTCGCGCCCAGAGAACCGTCATAATCAACCTGATAACAGAAAACCGTGTTTCTTTGGGAGTCTGAGTGATAGAGCGTTTTACCGTCGGGCGAAAA
>QNFP01000085.1 GCA_003645535.1 Gammaproteobacteria bacterium
AGTATCAGTATCAGTATCAGTATCAGTATCAGTATCAGTATCAGTATCAGTATCAGTATCAGTATCAGTATCAGTATCAGTATCAGTATCAGTATCAGTATCAGTATCAGTATCAGTATCAGTTGCAAGTTTGGTTTCAGCTTCATGGCCAGATAAGGTATCCACCGCCGCGACTTCCATCTCGACCAGTGGGTCGCCTTCTTTCTCTATCTTGTCTTCTTCTTTGACGAATAGCTTAAGAATCTTGCCTGCCATGGGCGCCGGAATTTCCATCATCGCTTTGTCAGACTCCAGCACCACCAATGTCTGATCCATTTCCACTGTATCGCCTATAGCGACAGAGACTTCAATAACCTCTACTTCTTCAGCACCACCAAGATCAGGGACGGTTATAATTTCTGTTGTCACTGGCCACTCCTTGCAGTTATGGGCATACCCAAATCAGGCTAATTAAAACTTCTGGCCTGACCAGTATCACAATAACACCGGGTCTATTTTTTCCGGATCAATACCCAGCGACTCGATGGCACCATTCACCACATCTACGCTTAGTTTATCCTGCGCATATAGAGCATATAGAGCGGTCAGCACAATATAGCGATGGTCCACCTCAAAAAAGTCACGTAACTTGCCGCGTGTATCACTGCGTCCGAAACCATCGGTACCCAGAGTATAAAAATCACCTGACACAAATGCCCTTAGCTGTTCAGCATAAGCCTTAAGATAATCTGTAGCTGCAATCACCGGATCATCCCGGTCACCTAGTTGCTGGGTAATGTATGGCACTTTCGGTTGATCATGTGGATGCAACATATTCCAGCGTACGCAACTCTGTCCTTCTCGTGTCAGCTGATTAGCACTGGTCAGACTCCACACATCGGCATCGACACCAAACTCCTTTTTAAGCAACTGTGCAGCACTGATTACTTGATTCAATATTGTGCCCCCGCCCACCAGCTGCACTTTTAAACGCGGCTTTTTAACTGTGCTTCCGGTAAGCAGATAAATCCCCTGAATAATGCCTTCTTCTGCTCCGGTCGGCATAGTCGGATGCTGGTAATTTTCATTCATGGTGGTGATGTAGTAGAAGCAGTTTTCCCTCTCCTTATACATTTTGTTCAGCCCATCCTGAATAATCACCACCAGTTCATATTCGAAAGCGGGGTCGTAACTGCGGCAATTAGGTATGGTGTTGGCCAGCAGATGACTGTGACCATCCTGGTGCTGCAATCCCTCTCCATTGAGCGTGGTGCGCCCGGCGGTTGCGCCAATCAAAAATCCCCGCGCCTGAATATCACCAGCCGCCCAGGCCAGATCACCAATGCGTTGAAAACCAAACATGGAATAGAAAACATAAAACGGCACCATCGGACAGTCATAATTGCTATAGGCTGAAGCCAGCGCGATCCACGCCGACATTGCGCCCGCCTCGGTTAGCCCTTCTTCGAGTATCTGACCCTTCTTGTCTTCTTTGTAGTAGAGGATCTGATCAGCGTCATGGGGTACGTAGCGTTGTCCTGCGGAGGAGTAAATGCCCAGCTGGCGAAACATGCCTTCCATACCAAATGTACGAGCCTCATCGGGAATAATAGGCACTACTCGTGAGCCAATCTGCTTGTCCTTAACCAGGGTAGACAGCATGCGCACAAAGGCCATGGTAGTAGAAATTGTCCTTTTTTTACTGCCGTTTAATTGCTTTTGAAATACTTCCAGCTCAGGCGTTTCCAGTATCTGTGCTTCTGTCTGCCGGGTTGGCAGCTGTCCACCAAGGGATTCGCGCTGCTTTTTCATGTAAACAATTTCGGGGCTATCTTCAGGTGGTCGGTAATAGGGCGCATCGGCCAGTTTGTCATCGGGAATAGCCAAGCCAAACCGGTCACGGAAAGCCTTTAGACTCTCTATATCGAGCTTTTTAACCGAATGGGTGTCATTGGCCGCTTCCCCTGCAGCGCCCATCCCATAGCCTTTAACCGTCATGGCAAGCACGACAGTAGGCTTGCCATTGTTTTTCATGGCCTCGGCATAAGCTGCATACACTTTGTAAGGATCATGACCGCCACGATTCAACCACATAATGTCGTTATCGCTAAGGTCTGCCACTAGCGCCAGGGATTCAGGGTACTTGCCAAAGAAATGTTCACGGGTATAAGCACCCCCGTTAAATTTATAATTCTGCAGCTCACCGTCGCATACTTCGTCCATGAGCTCCTGCAATATGCCGCTGGTGTCTTTTTCAAACAGTGCGTCCCAATGCCGACCCCACACCACTTTGATAACATTCCAGCCCGCACCGCGGAACACACCTTCCAGTTCCTGAATAATTTTTCCGTTGCCGCGTACCGGGCCATCGAGCCTTTGCAAATTACAGTTGACAACAAAAGTAAGATTTTCCAGATGTTCTCGCCCTGCTAGCGAGATCGCCCCCAGGGTTTCTGGCTCGTCACATTCACCATCGCCAATAAAGGCCCACACCTGACGGTCGCCACGCTCAACCAGACCACGAGCAGAAAGATAGCGCATGATATGCGCCTGATAGATAGCCTGGATCGGGCCCAGGCCCATGGAAACCGTAGGAAACTGCCAGTAATCAGGCATCAGCCAGGGATGGGGATAAGATGACAGACCTTCGCCGTCGACCTCACGGCGAAAGTTATCCAGCTGTTGTTCCGTTAACCGACCTTCCAGGTAGGAACGTGCATAAATACCTGGCGCACAGTGTCCCTGAAAATAAACCAGATCACCCAGATGCTGTTCGGAGCGGCCACGAAAAAAGTAGTTAAAGCCGACATCGTAGAGCGTTGCCGCCGATGAAAAGGTAGCGATATGACCACCGAGACCATCATCATTGTTGTTAGCTCGCATGACCATGGCCAGCGCATTCCAGCGAACCAGCGAACGAATACGACGCTCCATAAACAAGTCGCCGGGCATACGCTTTTCACGGGTAACGGGAATGGTATTACGAAACGGCGTTGTCATTGCACGTGGTAATGGCAAATCGACCTGGTCGGCACGATCTACCAGTTGTTTGAGCAGATAAGCCGCTCGCTCTTTACCCTGATAGCTAATGACGGCATCGAGGGAATCGAGCCATTCTCTGGTTTCTTCTGGATCATGATCCGTCATAGTGCTACTCGACAATTAGCGTTGGCATAGGCACTGGCACAAAGCGGCGTTGTTTATTACCAGGGCACTATTGAAACGGTTTTTGTGCAATGGTTTTACTGTATGCACCTGGCTCCGCGCCAAAGATAAGAAAACCATCCTATTGTAGAAATATTACCAGAACAAGTCATTTGCCGAGTCATTTGCCAGGGCCTTCGCAGACCTCTTCAACAGGGCCCTTGCCGGAGCCTTCAGCAATCCTTGTCGAAGCCTTCAGCAATAATAGCAGGCACCAAATTCTATTGAGCGATATTTTTCTCCAGTTCCCGTCCGCTTCGTGAGCAGTTACCAAACGGCAACTCACTCCGGATAAGAGTAAATTCCTGCGTCAGTAGCGACAAGATCATCATGCTTGAGTACCGCTTGAGTGGGTTCTACGTGGCTGGTAACTAACCAGAGACGTCGGCTGCCATCCATAAACAAACGTCTATAGGCTTCCTGTAAACCGCTAAGGCTCAACACCTTGACTTGCTCAACCAGCTTTTTACGAAATTGAAAATCGTCGTAACCAAGGTATAGCGACTCCTGATGTCTAGCGGCCTGCTCGAGGACGTTATGGGGTTTTTCCTCGATATTGGCCAACAATGCTGATTTAAAGCGTTGCAAATCAACTTCGTTCAGGGAAGTCAGCGTTTCTTCAAAGCCGATCAGGAATTCATTGATGTATTGCTCAAGCTGTTGAACCGAGCTGTGTGGTGACTGTATATACAGACCAACCCCTGGCACGCGATTCATATGCATGATATTGGTGCCGACCACATAACCGAGCTGCTTTTCTGTGCGCATCGTCGTATAGAAAGGCGCTTCAAGAATAGTATTAATGATCGCCATGTTAGCTCTTTCACCGAGCGTATCTTCATCTCCCTGAATATATAACAGGACACTATGGTCAGCGTGATCGACGTGGACACTGCCGGTGGTTAGTTTTTCAGGTAATTGCACCACCTTTTCAAATAACGCCACATCACCATTCTCCCCCACTTTCAGTTTACTAACAGTGGCATCCGCCATCGCCAGGGCCTGCTCAATTGACAATACGCCGCCAGCATAAAATCGGGCATGACCTTTTTTATAAATTGTTTTATAAAATAACTGCAAATCCTCAATAGTTACTGTTTCAAGTGCGTCAGCCAGCACGATTGCGTCACAGGCGCCTTTAACAAGAGGTCCCAACTGAGCAAATAATTGCTTCACCGGCCACTCTTTGCGGCTATTACGCCAATCTCTAACCAGTTTATCCCGCAATCTAACAAAGCTCTGTGCTTGCCACTGGGGATTAGCCATAGTGTTTAACACCTGATCCAGTAGCACCTGCTGGCGCTCAACGTAGCCATTAACAGTTATACCAATACCATTGTTCCAGCGGTACAACGAAAAACCTAAGCCAGCCAGATTAGCCTGGTAGGTCTTCGTTCTCAGGGTATCCCTGACAATCGCCAGATAAAGATCGGTCCTGGCTGCGTTAGCACAGGCATGCACCTCTGGGGATGCGATTCTGGCTTCAAATATGCCGCGAGGACTACCAAATTGTTGATCGGTATAGTGCCAGACCGTCGCTTCCATTTTGCTATCTAGCTTGACAGGCTCATTGCTGGCCCCACCTTTATCGCTTAAGGGATAGGACTTTGCTATGTACGGATTAGCTGGCGCCAAAGACAATTTCTTGACCACTGATACCGCCCAGCGACTACGCGTCTCGGTATCTACCGGCGTAATAAGGTAAGGAGCGCCATAGCGTATGGAAGTGCGTGTGGTTTTTTTAACCTCGGGAGCAACCAGCATCACCACAGCATTATCAGGCCTCAGCCGACCGACAAAATCGGCTAAAATCTGTTTATCGAATTCGCTTAGCCAGAAGGGGCCACGCAATACTTCCTCGGGCGGGTAGTGACGCAATGCAGGGCTCAACTGGTGAACATAACTTTCGGGCGCATATTCTTCGATAAACTGAAAATTAGTCTGCTGTAACTTGGCCAGTTCGTCGAAGCGCCACCGGGCCAGACCCTGCTCCCGGGCCAGATTTAGCCACGCAAAAACACTATCGAGAACCTGACTTTTCTGACTCACACCGGCAGGCGTCAAGTCCATCTCGATAACAAACATCGCACCCTGGCTGGTATCAAAAACCAGGCCCGCAGACAGGCCGTTAGCCAAACCAGCCTTTTTTAGCAGCGCTATCAGGCTGCCTTCACTTTCATCTCCCAGCACATGCCCCCAGTACACACTCGGTTTAGTGCGCCAATGCTTTGCCACACCAGGCATCGGGAACACGATACTCAGGGTTCGCTGGTCTTTGATGGGCTGTATATCCAGTTCCAGTGGCAGAGGCTTTTGTAAAGTCAGCACCGTGTCCTTTTTTATCAAGTCAGGTTTTACCAAATCAGCCTTTGCCAAATCAGCCTTTGCCAAACCAGAATCCATAGTTTTACTATCAGCATTATTTGGAACGGCAGAAAACCGGCTGCGCACCTCCTCTTCAAGCTGCTCGAGTGTTTCACGTCCGAGTACAACCAGAGTCATGCGCTCAGCGGAATAATACTTCTTATAGAAAGCCAGCAAATCCTCACGCGCAGAATGATCTTCCCGATCGGCCAAAGTCTCCAGATTGCCAACCGAAAAACGCGAAAGTGGATGTGTCGGACTAACCTGCTCGCCAAAAACTTCCCATTCACGACGGCTGTCATCCTTGAGCTTAAGTCTGAATTCAGAGTCAACTGCATTTCGCTCCCGGTCTACATAAGCCTCATCAAATAATGGCGCCACAAAAAATCTGGAGAATCGATCCAGCGCGGCAAATAAATATTCAGCATCAATCCCAAAAAAATAATTAGTGTCTTCCATGCTCGTATAAGCGTTATGTCTACCACCATGCTCACTGATGAACAATTGATAGGCACCCGCCTGAGGATATTTGTCTGTACCCAGAAACAACATATGTTCGAGAAAATGTGCCAGGCCATCACGTTCAAGTGGGTTCTGAAAACTGCCAACATTCACATTCAGCGATGCCGCTGCCTTATCCGTGTCGGGGTCAGAAATCAGTAAGACTTTAATTCCGTTAGACAACTTTAAGTATCGATATGCACGCTCATCAGATGAACTACGCTTGACTGATAATTCACCACCCTCATCTAAAGCCCCTCCCTGCCACCAGGTTTCTGTTTGTATGTCCGCTGGTACTTCGGCGTAGGCAACTAACGAGTTGCTGGTAAAAACTATGAATACCGCGATAGCATGTCGCCATAAGTTACAGCACCATGAGTTAAAGTTTGTCATAAAAATTGATACCCAAAAATAAAACGATTTATTTAGAACATGGTTTAAAACCACGACATTACTCAGACACTAATACCTCGGGGACACTACGCGGCCAGGCGTTGTAAAGCGCCTTAACGAGCGTCGCCAGGGGGATCGCAAAAAAAACACCCCAAATCCCCCAAATTCCACCAAATATCAGTACCGCCAGGATAATAGCGACAGGATGTAGATTAACTGCTTCGGAAAACAACAACGGCACCAAAACATTGCCGTCAATAGTCTGAATCACTGTATAGGCGGTAACTAGCCAGAAAAACTCACCACTCCAGCCCCATTGGAAAAAACCCGCCAATAACACAGGAATTGTTACCACCGCTGCACCTATATATGGAATAACTACCGACAGCCCAACCAGTATGGCCAGCAACGCGGCATAATTGACACCCAACAGGGAAAACCAGATATAAGTGGTGACGCCTACGGCAATCACTTCCGTGGCTTTACCGCGCACATAATTGGTAATCTGTACATTCATCTCCCGCCAGACCTGATTCATTACCGGCCGCCGTTGAGGCAATAAATCAGCCAGTGCACCCATCAGGTAATCACGATCTTTAAGCATAAAGAAGATCAATAATGGCACCAGCACCAGATACACCATGATGACAATGACATTAGGAAACTTGCTTACCGAAAATGTCAGCACGGCCTCAGCATACTGTGCCGTCTCACCTTGTATGTAGACAACAAGTTCAGCCAGGCGTGCTTCGGAAATAAGGTTGGGATATTTTTCGGGCAATAACAAAATAGTTTCCTGCCACCGTTTGATCATACCCGGTACTTCCTGGATCAGATTGCTGGACTGCTCAATCACAATAGGAAACAAAAATACCATGGTGATAAAAAAGAAGCCCATAAAACAGCTAAAGACAATGGTAACGGCAAGCAGATGAGGGAAATGCCAACTTTTCAACAGGCTCACAGCACTCTGTAGCAAAAATGCAAAAACCAGTGCCGCCAGGAATGGCGCCAACAACGTACCCATGGTGACGATAACAACAAGCGCCGCCACTATAAGCAATGACAGTAATACGGCTTCTTCATCAGCGAAGTAACGATGAACCCAGCGTTCAACCACGTTCCACATAGTTAAGTCCCATCAACACGAAAAGATTAAACCGCCAGTCAAATATCGTACCCGGGTTGTCGATAGCCATGAACCAGGCAACCCTGCCACTGGCGTGAAGCCACAAAGCCAAAGTATGCATGCCTCGACCACGGTTGCTATTCAGGCCGGCCAATAAATTTTGACAGGGAAGTCTAATTTAATTGCTGAGGTAATAATACAGCACTGGCAGTACCCCGGCTTTTGCTGTGGCATGCATCGAAGACCTGATGTGTGGTCGATAATGCCAATGAGCCCATTAACGCCCACCGACCCCTGTATGTTTAGTCATCCTGTGCCAGACTGCATACTCAATGTGGATAACAGAGTGCTAATTAACTACCTGTAGAGGCACTATAGACTCTGACCAGTAATATCTCCGAACAAGAGTGAATAAATATTGTCGAAGTAAGATGCGCCAATCAGTTAATATCATGTCCGTCACATCGAGCAGAAATAAGGTAACCGCAATTTCGTGCTGAATTACATTACTCGACTCAGGCCCTGGTTTATTGCTTTGACCCTGCTGGTGAGCACGCCGACGGCACTCACCAACGATATAAAGTTACCCATGTTGGGTGATAGCACATCGGGTATTGTCTCTCATCAGCAGGAATACGAGCTGGGTCGTGCGTGGCTGCAGGTTTTTCGTAGTCGTGTAAGCACACTGGATGACCCTCAATTAAAGGCCTACCTTGAACATCTAATCTATAAATTGGCAACTTATAGTGAACTGACCGACCGACGTTTAGAAGTCATCCTTATTAACAACCCAACCATGAATGCTTTTGCGGTACCCGGTGGGGTTATAGGCGTTCATACCGGCCTCTATCTGTATGCGCAAAGTGAAGCTCAGTTGTCTTCGGTGCTCTCTCACGAACTCGCTCACCTTAGTCAGCGACATTTTGCACGTGGCGTTGCTAATCAGCGCGCCAATTCGTTCACCAGTATGGCGGGGTTGCTCGCCGGTTTAATTTTGGTAGCTACGGTAGGGGGTGATGCCGGCATGGCGGCAATGACCGCTTCACAGGCTGCCGCCATGGATAATAGACTCAGGTTTTCGCGCCAAAATGAGCAGGAAGCTGACCGCATTGGTATCGCAACCATGTACCGCGCTGGAATGGATCCCGCCGCTGTCGCGGCCATGTTCGACAGAATGCTCGCGGCGACGCGCTATACCGGCCACCGCCCCCCTGAATTCCTGCTCACCCACCCACTAACAGAAAGCCGTATTGCTGATGCACGCAACCGGCTAGGCAAATACCCGAAGAAAGTTTATACCGACAATATTGAATACCATTTAATGCGCGCACGCGCGCTAATGGCCATCGACAAAAACCCGCAACGTTCGCTTAAACGCTTCCAGAGTGAACTGGACGGCCATACCAAATCGCCCATTGCCGCCCGCTATGGCCTGGTACTGGCTTTGTCTGCATCGAACCAGCAAGCAAAAGCGTGGACGGAGCTCAACGCTCTGCTCAAGGATGATCCGCAAAGATTGACCTACCAGCTGGCGGCTATCGCTATCGAGCGCGCCGAAGGAAAATATCAGCAAGCCCTGGATAGTATTGCCAAATTGAAACCTCTCTACCCCGAAAATTATCCACTACAAATGGAACTGGCAGAAACCTTGCTGCAGGCAAATCGCTATGGCGAGTCAGAGCGGGTCCTCGAAAAGGTGGTTCGACAGCGGCCTTTTGACCCTGACATCTGGTATCAATTAGCTGAAACCAGTGGCCTCGCAGGTGACATTCCCGGTGTCCACATGGCCCGTGCCGAGTACTTCATCCTTATCAGCGCTTACGATCTGGCACGCAAGCAACTGAATCACGCGCAAAAGCTGGCACACAACGACTTCAAACGCTCTGCTATCATCAGACAACGACTGAATGATCTGGCGAAGATGGAAAGCAGGACGAGAAGACTTTAAGCCAACACAAACACTAAAGTGAATAACTATCCTGTGAATATCGCTTCTTTGTTAAGCAAAACTGCACAGCAACTTCCCGACTTCATGGCGTTATCGACGGGCACTGCAAATCATTGCGACTACCAGACGCTGGCTCAGCGGGTAGCAGGTATCGCCAGCTTTTTGCGTAACAAGCTGAACCACCAACCGGGCGACAGAGTCGCTCTGATCATGAAAAACTGCCCCCAATACATCGAAGTACTGTTTGCCATTCTCCATGCCGGGCTCACCGCAGTACCCATCAATGCCAAATTGCATAGCAAGGAATTCGCCTATATTTTACAGAACAGTGGCGCTTCCAGCCTGTTTATCACCGATGACTTTTTAGCCCAGAGCGAAGAACTAGTCTCCCATCTGCAGGTAGCTAGCGCCGTCCTTTCCGTCAATAGTGATGCCTACACTAACCTTTACAATGGCGCGCCGTTGCCAATGCAAGCCTGCGAACCCGATAGTGTGGCCTGGCTATTTTATACCAGTGGTACCACCGGCCAACCCAAGGGTGCAATGCTCAGTCACCGCAATCTAATGACCATGACGCAAAGTTATTTTTCCAGTGTTGATACCATGGTAGCCGGCGATACCTTACTGCATGCGGCGCCGATGTCGCACGGTTCCGGTTTATACACGTTTCCTACTGTAGCCTGTGGCGCAGCGCAGGTGGTTTGCCAGAGCGGCAGTTTTGAACCGGCAGAGATTACCAGCTTAATCCACCATTACCCACAGGTAAGCATGTTTGCCGCGCCGACCATGATCAAACGCATGGTAGAAACGCCCCCTGCTGCCAATGAAAGCTCTGATAATCTCAACGAAAACTCTGCTAATATCAATGAAGACACAAGCAATCTTAAAGCCATTATTTATGGTGGCGGACCGATGTACGTGGCGGATATTAAGGCCGCGATGAAACGCTTCGGCAACAAATTCATTCAAATTTATGGTCAGGGCGAAACGCCCATGACCATCACCTGCCTGAGTAAAGCTGATCACCTTGCTCGCGACGATATCGATCTTGCTGATGGGCACCTCGATAACCGACTCGCCTCGGTAGGCTGCGCGCAAATGCCAGTCGAAATACGCATAGCCGATGAACAGGGCGCTCCTCTGGCTGATGGGGAGGTCGGTGAAATTCTGGTCAAAGGCGATACCGTGATGCTCGGCTACTGGGGTAATCCCGATGCCACTGCAGAAACCATTGTCGACGGCTGGCTACACACCGGTGATATGGGCGTCATGGATCAACACGGCTATTTGACGCTGAAAGATCGTTCAAAGGATTTGATTATCAGCGGCGGCACCAATATTTATCCCCGCGAAGTTGAAGAAGTATTACTCCAGCATCCAGCGATTCTGGAAGTTTCAGTAGTTGGCAAGCCTGATCCCGAATGGGGTGAAGAGGTGGTTGCATTTGTGGTTCTCCACGAAGGGGAGCAATTGAGTGATCAACAGTGCGACGCCTGGTGCCTCGATAACATGGCGCGTTTTAAACGCCCTAAAAGCTATTACTTTGTTGGTGAGCTGCCCAAAAATAATTATGGCAAAGTTCTCAAAACCAACTTGCGAGAAAGATTGGAAAAAGAGCACGTCAACGCATAGCTATCAGCTCAGGGTTGGTTCTGGCTATGACTCTCCGCATCACCTGCACCGGCCTGTGCCGCCAC
>QNFP01000086.1 GCA_003645535.1 Gammaproteobacteria bacterium
CCAGGGGATAACTAAGCGCTAAATATAGCCTTAACTATAACCATAGCCATAATGATAAAAAACGGGGTGTAAAGACGCCCCATTCATAAACCCGGTAGCGTCTTTACCCCGAAAGGAGGTAGCGCATGAAACGAGCACTCGTTGTAGGCGGCACCGGACCTACCGGCCCCCATGTTCTTCAGGGCCTGCTGGATCGAGGCTACGAAACCACTATTTTCCATCGAGGCACCCATGAACCCCCTGGCTTACCTGATGTCGAGCATATTCATGGCGACCCCCATTTTGAAGAGACCATCGCCGAGGCCCTGGATGGCCGCGAGTTCGATCTGGTGCTGGCCATGTACGGACGTATTCGCTTTATCGCCGACTACTTTGCCAATCGCTGCGAACGCTTTCTCGCCGTCGGTGGCATTCCTGTTTACCGCGGTCTGCTAAACCCTGAGGATAACCACCCTTATGGTCTGAAAGTGCCCACCGCAGAAACTGCGCCACTGATGACCGAGGCCAGTGATTCGAAAGCAGCAAAGTTTGGTAATCTGATTTATGAAACCGAGCGCCATGTTCTCGACCTGGGGGAAAATGGCGCTTTTAATAGCAGCTATTTTCGTTATCCAGCTATTTACGGCCCGCGCCAACCCAACCCCATGGACTGGTCAGTGATCAAACGGGTATTAGATGGTCGCAACCATATGATCCTACCAGAAAGTGGCTTAATGATTACCACCCGTTGTGCAGCGCGTAATGCGGCTCAATACCTTTTGCTAGCTATCGACAATCCCGATGAAAGCAAAAACCAGGTCTACAACTGTGTCGACGAAGATCAGTTCACCATGCGCCAATGGATGGAGTTGGTCTCTACTTTCGCAGGCAGAAAACTGGAAATTTTCTCTGTTCCCAAAGAACTCGGTGCACCTGCGGAGCCGCTTACCCGTCTACTGGATGTGGGTAATCACTGCTTTCTTGATGGCTCTAAAGCGCGCAACGAACTGGGTTATCGCGACCTGATATCCGCACAACAAGCTATTGAGGAAAACGTCCTTTGGTACGTTGAAAATCCGGTCACCGCAGAGGAATATCCCAACTACCCAGATCCGTTTAATTACGAAGCCGAAGACAACCTAATGGCGGCTTACACTAAAAGCATCGCCGCGCTCAAAGAAGAAGTGCCTTTTGAGAAGCCAAAGTACTATCACTCCTACGCTCATCCCAAAAAACCGGGCGAGGGGCCAGACCATCGCGGTCGCTGAGGCTAGTGAACAGTCTCAGCAGACAGGATGTATTTATACAAAAAGCAACACTAAGAATTATTTAATTTAAAGGAGAAAAAAATGAGTGGACTTGTAAAGGGTAAAGTAGCTTTGGTCACCGGAGCGGGCTCAGGTATAGGACGTGCTTCGGCATTAGCCTTTGTACGCGAAGGTGCCAAAGTTCTGGTAGCCGACGTCAACGATACGGCCGGAGAAGAAACCGTTAAACTCATTGAGCAAGCCGGTGGTGAAGCCGTCTATCAACACTGTGATATCAGTAAAGAAGCAGATGTAGAGGCTATGGTCGCCAAAGTAGTGCAGGCATTCGGTCGCCTCGATTGCGCATACAATAACGCGGGCGCTCCTGGTGAAGGCTTCTCAATCGTTGATGACACCGTAGAAAACTTTGACTTTAACTACGCCGTCAATCTAAAAGGTGCATGGCTTTCCATGAAACATACTGCCCGGCAGATGATTGCTCAGGGCGATGGCGGTGCGATCGTCACTACCTCCTCTTTTGCTGGCCTCGAAGGCGTCCGTAATAGTGGTGCTTACGTTGCGGCTAAACATGGTGTTATTGGTCTGACCAAAACAGGTGCTATCGAGTTGGCATCTAAAAATATCCGCGTCAATGCCATTTGCCCCGGTCCTATTGGCACCGCATTGCTGCAATCCGCCATCGGCGAAAACGATATGGCGCGCACCCATATGGAAAAACTCACTGTTATGCGACGCTTTGGTGAGCCAGACGAGATAGCGAATGCCGCAGTATGGTTGTGTTCCGATCAGGCATCCTATCTAACTGGCGTGTCGCTTCCTGTTGATGGCGGTATGTCGGTCGCCTGACTAAAAAAAAGCATTGCCACTAGTGGCAATGCTTTTTTACACATCTCCTGTCTATAACAGGATCTATATCGACTAACTGGCTAACAAAAAGCCCTCGTAACCCTTGGCCACAACTTCGTCACACTCTTCACGGTAGGTTTTAGTGCCCGCCAGATAAGGCATAAAGCCCCGTGGCTTACCTTCAACATTGGTGCCGAGATACCATGAATTACAGCTTGGTGCATTCATCATAGAACCCTCTGCCGCTTTGTTGACATGTTCAACCCAGGCATCCTGAGCGGTCAATTCCGGCTCGATAGTTTTAATATTATTTTCCATCAAATAAGCAATACAATCGTCAATCCATACTACGTGCTGCTCAATGGAATGCAGAACATTACTCACTACCGAGGGGCTACCGGGACCAGTAACGGTAAAGAAGTTGGGGAAACCGACGCTCTGCAGGCCCATGTACATGCGCGGTCCGTTTTCCCACTGGTCAGCCAGCAACTTGTTATCGCGACCACGAATATTCAGGCGCTTAATAGTACCGGTCATGGCGTCAAAGCCTGTGGCATAAACCAGCACATCGAACTCGTAGTCCGCATCAGTGGTGCGTATACCCGTGGCTGTAACTTCCTCCACCGGGGTTTCACGCAAATCGACAATAGACACATTATCCTGCTTAAAGGCTGAGTAGTACTCGGTGTCAATCACTGGACGCTTACAGTGCATCGGGTAGCCTTTTGGCGATAAGGCATTCGCTTTTTGCTCATCACCGAGGTATTCGTGTAAATACTCACGATAGAGGTCGCAGGCTATCTCATTGGCTTCCGGATTAAAGTAAGTATCGGCATACAGGGTCAGCACATTAATACCAAAGTCCTTAATTTCCTGCTTGCGCTGCTCCGGGGTGATATCCATGATTTTTCTGCTGGGCCTGGGCTTGGGTGCTGCATTCGGATCCTTAGCCTTTTTGGGGCCTCGATAATTACAGATACCCATTTCATTGTTGCGCTGCTGCTCGCGAATATCGTCATAGTCGACCTTAGCCTGGGCCAAAAAGTCTGGGTTCATTGGGGCATTTTTAGCCGGGAAGGTGTAAACCGGGCTGCGTTGAAAGGCAATAAGCTCTTTGGCCTGCTTGGCGATCTGGGGTATAGCCTGCACACCGGAAGAGCCACAACCAATAATAGCGACGCGCTTTCCGGTCAGATCAACGCCCCCACGCGGCCATTGCGCAGTGTGGTAGATATCGCCAGTGAATGAATCTGCATTTTTGAAGCCAGGATAGTTGGGTTCGTTCAGGCAACCGGTCGCCATAATGCAATATTTAGTCTTGTAGACATCGCCCTGGTCAGTAGTAACAGCCCAGATATTTTCAGCTTCATCGTAGATAGCTTCCGTGACCTTGGTGTTGAATTTAATATCTTTGCGCAGGTCAAATTTATCGGCAGTATGATTTAGATACTGTTCAATTTCAGGCTGCCCGGCCATGACTTCCGTCCAGTCCCACTCCTGTTGCAAATCTTTTGAGAATGAATAGGAGTACTCGATAATGGGCAGATCAGCACGGCAGCCCGGGTAGCGATTCCAGTACCATGCACCACCTACACCTGAACCCGCTTCGATTGCCTGAATTTTCAGGCCCCGGTCGTTCAGGCGTTTAATCATGTACAGGCCAGCCATGCCGGTACCGACAATTACGGCATCTAACATTTCACCTTTTGAATCAGTCATATCGTTTTCCTCTTACCTTAGAATGTACTAGTTTGTAGTTCATGAATATGAATTTACCAGCCCCTTATATTGCTCAATAGTAAAGACACAGACAGGAACCTGAAAAATCAGCCACGCATCATATCAAACTGGCTTTGTGTTTAATAATGGGATTATTGACATAGCTTATGAAAATGAGCTTATTTACTTTGACTCAATGCTCAACGCCCTGATACTGACTGGTAACCATATAATAATAAAGAAGTATTTTTAAATTTCACCGCAGCCAGCACGGCTTACAAGTAAGCTCTGCGGGCAGAGATACACTCATACCCTCCCATCTCAAGATCGTGACAAACCTGCGGCCGCTTTTCATAAACCTTACAAGTCATGGTATTTCGATCCAGCGCCGAACACCAGCCATCATCCAGCTGCGCCATGGTCAAACCGCCCCATTTGTCTACCTCAATAAATTTATCAGGCACTCCGGTGTCGCTAATCAGTATGACTTCAAATCGGCAACAGCAGGCCTCACAGCTCGTGCAGGACACGATACTGTCCGGTAAGCGGACAATCTCAATTGTCATAAATCAAATTTCATTATCGTTATGAGTTTCCATCCAACTTTTTCGTAATTGAAAGTCCTAACCATACGTCCTAACTGAATAGCCTAACTTAATGTCTTAACAAATTTGGGCTTCTATTGCCCCGCATAGGTCCCATTTTGAATCGCTACGTATATGTAACACCTGTCCTGCACTCGTTATTTATCATCGCTTAAAGTTGCCTAATCGCACTATGCAGAAAACTATAGTCGCATTATGCCGAAAACAAAGTGTCTTTTTTTGTATGATGCCTCCTCTATTCAATTGAACCCTGTCCATGACTGACCCCAGCTCACCTAGCGGGCCAACGCCTGAACCCGCGATTACACCAAAATCACCACATTCTGACGGGCCATTAGATCATCAGGAAAATAACCGGCGGTCTTCTATCGCGCATCTGCTGCGCTTTATCGCACCTTACCGCTGGCGGTGGATCGGCGCTATTGTTGCCCTGCTTTTTACTGCGGCCATTACCCTGGGTCTCGGTCAGGGTGTGCGCGTGATTATTGACGAGGGTTTTGTCGCGGGCAATGTCGACCAGCTTCGTCGCGGTGTATTCCTGCTCTTAACTTTGTCAGTATTTATGGCGATGGGTACTTTTGTCCGCTTTTATCTGGTGTCATGGCTGGGCGAACGTGTCAGCGCTGATATTCGTAGGTCGGTATTTAATAATGTAGTCGGCCTAAGCCCTGCTTATTTCGACACTACTCGCAGTGGCGAAATCATGTCTCGCCTGACCACCGACACCACCTTATTGCAAACCATTGTTGGCAGTTCATTCTCGCTGGCTTTACGCAGTTCGATCTCGACCACCGGCGCATTGATTATTCTACTTATCACCAACCTGAAGCTAACCCTGGTGGTGCTCGGTTGTGTACCCATAGTACTCGCCCCGATTCTGATTTTTGGTCGGCGAGTGCGTTCACTGTCACGCCAAAGCCAGGGCTCCATCGCCGATGTTGGGACTTATGCGGGAGAGGTTATCCAGCACATCAAAACCGTACAAAGCTACACCCGGGAAGACTACGAAAAATCCGCTTTCGCCAAAGAAGTGGAACGTGCTTTTATCATCGCCAGACGGCGTGTAAAACAACGTGCCGTGTTGATGGCCAGCGTTATCATCCTGGTCTTTGGCTCGCTGACGGGGATGCTGTGGATCGGTGGCAATGATGTACTAAATGGCACCATGAGTGCTGGTGACCTGGGCGCTTTCGTATTTTACTCACTGTTGGTCGCTGTCGGCGTGGCGACGTTATCTGAAGTCTATGGCGATCTTCAGCGCGCGGTCGGTGCGACGGATCGCCTCATAGAACTTACCACCGCTACCGCCGATATTGTCGCGCCCACCACCCCGGGTATCTCCGCGGGAGAATTACCGGCACAGGTTTCGTTTAAAGGGGTTTCCTTCAGCTACCCTTCTCGACCGGATCAAAACGCGCTGGAAGACCTTTCAATCGACATTCCAGAAGGCGGCGTCATCGCTCTAGTTGGTCCATCAGGGGCAGGCAAATCCACAATATTTGAACTCCTGCAGCGATTTTATGACCCGCAGTCGGGCGCGATTTATCTGGGTAACACCGATATTCGTCATCTGAATCCCACTGACCTTCGCCGGCAACTTGGCGTGGTATCTCAGCACCCAGCGCTGTTTAGTGCTGATGTCACCCACAACATCCGTTACGGCAATCCAGCTGCCAGTGACGAAGAGGTTCACGCAGCCGCCAAGGCTGCCTACGCAGATGATTTCATAGTTAGTCTGCCAGAGGGCTACAACAGCTATCTCGGCGAACAGGGGGTACGCTTGTCGGGGGGGCAGAAACAACGCATCGCTATCGCCCGCGCAATCCTCAAAAACCCTCGTTTGTTGCTACTTGATGAGGCCACCAGTGCGCTCGATTCCCACAGCGAACAACAGGTACAGCGCGCCCTGGATAAACTGATGGAAAATCGTACTACGCTGATCATTGCTCACCGATTATCGACCATTCTCCATGCCGACCAAATCGTGGTAATGGATCATGGCGGTGTAGTCGCCAGGGGCACCCATCAGCAGTTACTGCAGGAAAGTGAGCTCTATGCTCGTCTCGCGGCAGCACAATTTAGTAGCGATGACTGAGCAACGCTACTATTAAGCAGCATGCTCTATCGCTGCCTGTCAAAACAATTCCAGCAGGTTTTTATATGCACCGGGATCAATAAGCGATAGATACACCAGACCACTCAAGGCACCGTATAAATGCGCATGGTGGTTAATAACGCTCGCCTTTCTTCCCGATGCGATCCAGGAATAAACCAGGAAAGCGATAGCCACCACAAAAGCCGGTATCGGCACAGGTATCAAAAGGAAATACAAACTGTGTGTTGGAAAATAAACAATGTAGGCAAGCAGCACGGCTGAAATCGCCCCAGATGCACCGAGGCTCGCATACTTTGGATTTTTCCGTTGCATAAACCAGGTGCCAAGCTGACCGCCAAGCAGGCCTATCGCATAGAGCAAAACAAATTTAGTTGTGCCTAGCACTCGCTCCAGGGGGAAAGCAAAAAAATAAAATGTCACCATATTGAGCAGTAAGTGCGTAAGGTTGGTGTGCACAAAACCACTCATCACGATAGAACTGTACTGCTTTTCTCGTACTACCCAGTACGGCCGAAACAAACTTTGCCTGATAATATCGGGGAAAACATATAAACCCAATAAACTGACGACGAGGTTGATACCAAGAATCACCCACGCACCCTCATTAGCGTCAAAAGACATTAAAATTCCTCTCGTTAATCGGCAATTAAATAGATCGTCCTGACCCACTTAACTATGTTACTTAAGATACCCTCAATACTATAATCATGTAAGCTGCACGCCCGCCGAATAAGGTGGCACCTACCATCCATATAGCCATGCGCCCTGTCATTTAAATTACAACAAAATGCGCTTCGAGGAAATTTTCTATGAGCTTTGCCTCGCTGGGCTTATCCGCCCCTATCCTTCAAGCTGTAGCTGAGCAGGATTACGATACGCCCACAGCCATTCAGGCGCAGGCAATCCCTGAAGTTCTCAATGCCAGGGACGTCATGGCAGCAGCTCAGACTGGCACCGGCAAAACAGCCGCATTTGTACTGCCCATTCTAGAACTCCTATCTAAAGGCCAGGCCGCAAAAAGCAATCAGGTGCGCGCACTCGTATTAACGCCTACTCGCGAATTAGCGGCCCAGATTAACGATAGCGTATCCACTTACGGAAAACATTTGCCGCTGCGCACTGCCGTCGTATTCGGCGGTGTAAAAATCAACCCCCAAATGATGAAGCTGCGTAAAGGCGTCGATATACTAATAGCCACACCGGGTCGTTTGCTAGATTTATATTCGAAAAATGCGGTGAAGTTTAGTCAGTTGCAAATATTGGTTCTGGACGAAGCTGATCGTATGCTAGACATGGGTTTTATCAACGACATCCAGCGAGTTTTGAAAGTTCTACCCCAGCAACGTCAGAACCTGATGTTCTCTGCCACCTTTTCAGATCAGATTCGAAAACTGGCCAAAGGTCTGGTGCATAACCCGGTCGAGATTTCAGTTGACCCTCGTATTACCACTGTGGAGACCGTAGAACACTGGATTTGTCCGGTAGATAAAAAGCAGAAACCGGCCTTACTTGCACAACTTATTATCGATAACGACTGGCAGCAGGTGTTAGTTTTTGTCAGGACCAGAATTGGTGCAAACCGCTTAACACGCCACCTTGAAACCAGGGGCATTAACGCAACAGCCATCCACGGCAATAAAAGTCAGGCGGTGCGAACCAAAGCCCTGGCCGACTTCAAAAAGGGCTCAATTCAGGTCCTTGTCGCGACGGACATCGCCGCTCGGGGGCTGGATATCGAGCAATTACCCCAGGTAGTTAACTTTGATTTACCACATGTACCGGAAGATTATATTCACCGCATCGGGCGCACGGGTCGCGCGGGATTGTCTGGTCAGGCTATATCGCTGGTCTCCGCGGATGAATTCAAGCAGCTCTCGGAGATTGAGCGCTTAATTAAACAGCTACTGCCGCGCAAACTTATCGCCGGTTTCGAACCAGGCCACAATCTCCCAGAGTCCAAACTGGACCGACGCCCCTTTAAGTTGAAAAAGCCGAAAAAGCCAGGCAAAACTGGGCAACGTGCCAAAAAGAATCCTGTTGCTCACAAGCCCCAAAAGAATAGGAAACCCCGCCGCAAACCGACAGGACATTAAAAAATGCATTTCTAACTACGCGGCCATAATCCCACCATCAACTGGCATTGCATGGCCGGTCACAAAAGACGCCTGATCCGAACACAACCAGACAGCGGTCGCGGCAATTTCACTCGGTTGGCCAAGCCGACCTACTGGTTGCCATTTAGCAATACGGGCTTTGCCTTCTTCAGCACCGCCGGTTAAACGTTCTACCATGGGCGTTTCTATCACACCGGGACACACAGCGTTAACCCTGATATCTTTTTTTGCAAACTCTAGCGCAGCAGTTTTAGTGAGGCCAACGACGCCGTGCTTGGCAGCCACATAAGCGGGCGAACCTTTAACACCGACCAGACCTGCGACAGATGCAGTGCTGACGATAGCTCCGCCATCCCCCTGGACGAGGAACTGCAATATTTCGTACTTCATACAGAGCCAGACACCCTTCAGATTAATCTGGTAATTTAGGTCGAAATTTTCTTCGGTGCAGTTAATCGTCGTTGCAGCATCACCTTCAATACCGGCATTGTTATAGGCGCAATCGAGGTGACCATAAGTGTCAACCACACCTTTAATCAGGGCTTCAACCTCGGCAGCTTTGGAGACGTCACATTTAATAAAGGTGGCTTCACCACCGGCTTTTTTAATCATATCGACGGTTTCGTTACCGCCATCGACATTAACGTCGGAGACCACGACTTTGGCACCCTCCTCGGCAAACTTGAGGGCTGATGCCCTACCAATACCCGAACCAGAACCTGTGATCATGGCTACTTTTCCTGCGACTAATCCTGTCATTTTTATTTCCTCATCTTTATGAAAGTTAGATAAAAATTATTTGCTTGTTTTTAGGGCAACTAGTCTTCTGTTAAAACCCTGATGGTTCACTGATAGTTTACTTCAGCGCCTGTTCCAGCAGACCCAGGGCCGTCTGAGTAAAAGCCCACATATTATCAACGCGGTCATCGTTACCGGTCTCAAAGGTAATCGTTTCCTCAACACCGGGCCCCACCACGGCAATACAGGTATAGCCGGCAGGATTACCATAGCGAGTACCACTGGGGCCCGCCGCGCCGATCTCGCCAACACCCCAGTCGGTTTCCAACTGGCTGCGTACGATATTAGCCAGGTGCAAAGCGGTTTTTTCGCTCAGAGGTTTGTCACCTCCAACGGCTTTAATGGAGCTATTAAGCAGCTTCTCCCAGGCCTGGCGAGTATAGACCACACCACCGGCACGGAAATAATTTGACGCCCCGGGCACGGCCAACAGGGCCGCAGAAATTAGCCCGCCAGTGGAGGACTCAGCCACGGCGATGGTTTGTTTGTTAGCTTTTAGAAGCTGGCCCACTTGAGCGCCGAGCTGATTTAAATCCTGATTTGGATCCTGGTTTGAATGACTCTTCATTTTTTTATCCTGAGTTTTATTCCTGATTTTGATGTTTATCGCTTAATTTTTATCACCTAACTTGTATAGCCGATTAGAAGCTAGCCAGTAAGATGAGGCATAAGTTGCTCGACCACCTGCACCAGGACTTCCCGGTTATAGCCCACATCACCGCTATTGGGATCAATAATCACATGGGTCGCCCCTGCCTGCTGGTATGCCAAAAGCATTTCGATCAGTTCTGCAATCGTGCCTTTAAGTGTACGGCGCTGGGCGGGCGGACGATCCCAGGGTTTGTTGGTGATTTCCAGGGTTGTACGCAGAGCCACTGGTATATTTGAAGAGCGCCCAGCAGCTTCCAGCTCAGCCTTCAATATCGGTAAGGCCTCACCGAGTTCAGCTGGCGACAGGGCTAGCGGATGCCAGCCAGCACCGTGCTCAATCAAGCGCCGTTTGGCAGCGGGGCTATTGCCACCGATCCAGATAGGTGGGCCGTCATCGGCCACCGGCTTGGGCGAGAACAACTGCCCGGAGAATGCATAATGTTCACCATTAAATTCGGGTAGTTCCTGAGTCCACAAGGCCTTCATGGCAGCCAGACATTCATTGGCAATTTGGCCCCGCTGGCTAAAGGACACCCCCAGAGCATCGTACTCGTCCAGGGTAATTCCCACCCCAACACCGAGAATCACCCGGCCTGCGGAGAATTGATCGAGACTGGCGATCATCTTGCCCAGCCGCACAGGGTGATGCCAGGGCAGCACCAGCACAGAAGTCCCCAGATGAATCGTTTCAGTTGCGCCAGCAATGGCCGTGAGTACAGTCAGCGCTTCGTGATAGGGGCGATTTCCCAGACGCTTTGCCACATAGGCTGTGTTAAACAGATGCTCACTCACCCACACCGAATGATAGCCCAGCTGCTCTGCGTCACCAGCCAGCTCAAGCAGGTCCGAAACTTTCTCTACACCCTGATTGTTAGGAATGGCATAACCCAACTTCATCGCCACCTCCACATTAGCTCAAAGAAATGTTAATACGCCGGGTTGCCATAAAAGCAACCCGGCGCTACACGCTCGTGCTGTTAACGATAGGCAAGTGTCTGCTTACAGATCAAAATCAATAACGCCCCGCGCCAATTTACCATCCCTTAGTTTTTGTATGGCGGTATTGATTTCCCCCAGGACAAAACGCTCGCTGATCATCTCATCAAGCATAAG
>QNFP01000087.1 GCA_003645535.1 Gammaproteobacteria bacterium
CCCATCAATATGCTGGTGATACGCAATCTTAACGTATTGCTGTTACATGAAGCAGCTAACTCAAAGAGCGTAGGGGATGTTCTGAATGATCTATCTAAAATAGTAGCAGATACGGATTGCCATCTCCTTTTGACCATGGACAACAGCGTCCCTGAAAATTCTGTGAGTGGCCTGTCTGAGCAGCAAGCCAATTATTATTCTGAAGTCGAATTTCACGTTAATCAAGTACTGACTCTCACCTGGAAGAGATACACACATGATTATTGCTTACTACAGGCAGCGGAGATTTCGATCAGGAAAAGCCCCTACACGGTACCGGTGGATTTAACATGCCTTATAAACAGTAATTCATTGAAGATCAGCGACCCAAACTCCGCGTCAGATCACGGAAAAGAGCAATGGTTTGAGGTATATGAGGAGGACTATTGGGAATCAGAATGTGGGTAATAGCCTATTAACCCCATAGTGTAGCGACAGGGGAAAATGTTTTGGAAATTGGCGCCCCCGAGACGATTCGAACGTCCGACCTCGCTTAGGAGGGCAATAAATACTGAATATATAAAATACGCATAAAATATAGAAAAATGTCATAAAAGGCTAATATACATAAAAATACATGTAAAACAAGATGTTATGATTGGGCTTTTTAGACAATATGCCAATGTATAAAAATTTAGCCAAGACCTCGAAGTGAATTGCTTCCTAAATGTCACAAAAACAAGTATAACCTATATTCGGTTACTAATGACTCTTAGCTGAATAAAAATGAGCAAAAATAATATTTTGACTAAAGCTAAATTAGAATTCGACAATAAAGAGACGGCCGCGATCTTCTCACGCTACCTTGCGTGCCTGCAAATGGAAGTTGGTTTGCCATTTGTTCCAAATGTTATAAAAAGCCTGCAAGAAATTCTGGTAGTCGCAGAGATGTTCCCGTGGGTCGATTCCGAGTGGCGCAAATCGAGAGTTCTGGAGGTTGAGGCTTGTGCTGCCATTCTCTCGAAACAGGAAACGAATAACGCGCAAATCCATCTCGATCCGAGGACTAACAACCCGGTCCGAAACACAGATAAGTATCACCGGGCCGCTTTTTTTTGCCAGTCCGCCGGGGATATTCATCTCCAGGCAGTGGCTTTTAAACTCTTGCTCTTATCGGTACTAGTTAATCCTGACAAAGCTGGAATGTTGCGGGTACCAAAAAAGCTTACTGTGGAGCTACGGACAAGTTTTAACCTCCGTCGGAAGTTAGACACATTGCTGCGTGATTTTCCATCGCCTCACTCCGATGAGTATTTAGATGACCTCATTGTTTCGCTATCAGAGAATAAAAGTGAAGTAGGGGTGGAGAGTTTTCGGTGCACGCTGAGTACATTCATGAAGTGGGAGCAGTTCTCAGATAGTGGTACATCAAAAACCTCTCCCGGGGTTAAAAATGGACAATCTATTCGGAGTTCTGTTTCAAGTGGCAAGAAGACCGGTTCGAAAAAACCTGGAAAACCTAAAGGTAAGCCCATCCATTTTAAGCCAGCTTCAAGAACGCCAGTTTCGCGCTATCGTGGAGCGGGTTCCTTGGTGGAGGAGGTGGAAATTCAAGAGGGGGGCATGCCTCTTTATCGGGTCTATTTCGATGAGGGTAGTGAGGGTTTTGATTCAGGCGTAGACGATATTGATGACCTTCATGAGGATTCCGATCTTACGCTTCTCGGTCAAGCCATTAGGTCTTCCCACTGGATGCGGCATCAAAGGTCAATATCACAAGCAAGCTTGCGAATGTTAACGAAAGTTGAAAGAAAGCGATTCCTCACTGAGCATATCGTGAATCTCTCAGGAGATAAAGCCAATGAAAGGGCATGGTCTATAGCAAGTCTTGTGTCCTACCAAACACCATTGAGTGCCCATGATTTCCTTTTTGGTGAATTTTCGTTTAGTGAGCTATTCGATCCTGCGGGGCGGTATGTTTTGGATATTGTGCGTGTTGATACAGGTTATAGACCGAAGGGTACTACACAAGACAAATTTCGTGGCTTCCTAACTCAAACTTACCTGTCTCTTCGCGGAGGCATTGGAGAACTCATTGCTGACCTGCTTTCCAAATCTCATTGTAAGACATTTTCTGAAGCGTTGGATGTTGATCGGGATGGGATCAAGAAGGCACACAAGAAAATGACATTAAAACTGCGCGACGGAAATCGATACTTGATTACACAGAGCAAGGTGGAAAATGCGCTGTTCAATGGATTGAGCGATTTAAAAGACAACAGTTCTCTGGCTTTTCTCCTAGCCGGTAAATCTTCTCAGATGCACACAACATTGCTGTTCTATTGGGGTATTCCCGAACAAAAACTAATCGATGCTTATGAGTCAGTGGTGGAGGACTTTCTCTGGGTATGAATGAAGAAATACAAACTAAAGATTACCCTAACATTTCTATTATAAGAGGGTTTCCACAGGTTGCCCTCGGCTATTATCGTACGCAACAATCAGAAAATCCAAAATCCATTGCGTTAATGCATAATGCTTATGTCAATTACACGATTATGCTCCAGCAGTTTGCGACCGGAGCTAGGCCGATTAACGCAATATTTTCGGATCCAGCGTGTTTAGACCTCAAGTCAGGCTTGGTTTTGGTGTCAGACAAAGTGGTTATTGAATCCCGAGCTTTTCGACTGCTTCCTCTGACTGAAATTGCAGTGCAGCAATGGGAGAAATACCTCGAGCATCTTGCTTATTTGGCCGCAAGGCTCGCCAATAAGCCTGGAAGCAGGCCCATAACATACTCGATTCAAAGGATTTTGAGTGGTTCAAATTCACAGAAAATTCCGCTGTGCTTTTATCTTAGTGAAGACTTGCAAAATACAATTAATATTACTAAAGGCCACCTGGATACTTTATATAGCACGGTACTGGATATGCCATCGAATATATCCCGAACAATACTCGCCACTGAATCTGAGGAGAGCGGGTTAACTGGTACTGATATTGAGATACTTTTGGGCCACAACGAAAGTGTAGGGTTAGATGATCCTTTTGGACATGTGGCCATGAGGGCGCCTTTGGAGTATTTGGGATTTTCTCGCAAGGTATTGGAATCCAATTTTGACGGTTATCAGTGGAAAGTACTTGCCGGTCCATTTTCGCGAAAGGGCGCCATCAAGAGGGTTCCCTCTTCAAATAAAAAATTTGATAGCCCCCACGATGAAAAGGTCTTCGGTTTCGAGGCACGATCCCTTCGAAGGCATGAGCTTGCCAAGAAAGCACGCCGTGTAGTGAAGGATGCATTTATCGAAATATTTCCGGAAGAAATACCCAGGCAACCCAGCAAGGCGGCGCTGACTAAATTGCGACACAGAGTGGTTAAGGGTTCTCGTGAGGCAGGCGTCAGTGAAACCTGGGCGTTACGCATTCTTTATAAGCGCTTAACGAAAGAGCTCAAGGGGAAGTCCTGGACAAAACAGCTAAAGCGTCGATATGCGCTAGAACCTGAGCCCAGCCCCTTTGATCCCAATTCTCTGGTTCGATATAAGGATGCAAAGGCTGTGCGTTTGCGTTTTGCCGATTATCTGGAGAAACAGGGGCGAAAGTCTGCCGGTGTGGATGCTGCAACACGATTGGCAGAGTTAACAATTCATGTCGCCCTGTCGAGTAGAGTTGGAGAGGTCTCTCGCTTACAGCAGTTGTGGAGGGGGGCGGTGAAAGCCCGAGTGAAGATTGGCGAGCTGGAAGTTCTCGAGATACCATTGCCTGGGGGAAGTGATGATGAATACCCCGTGACGCATCGGCTTGTGCTCGACGATTTTTCAAAGTATTTGCTGTTTGGTTTGTTTCAAGGTGTCGACGACGTTTCACTGCGGGCGTTGACGGCTGATGATATCGAATCAGCACTCTTTAAGCTTGGAAAAGCCCTGGGTCTTGTCGAGACCAAAAAGAATGATGTGTGGGCGGTTCTAGCGGACCTTAGCCAATCTTTGGCCCTACTTGAAGTTAAAGGAGTATACCGAGAAATATTATCCAGGCGAACACCTAGCAGAACTCTACCTTTGGAAGCAATTATTCGCCTCCGGCAGCAAAGTGTTTATCCGATGGACGGCTCTGCAACCGCTACCTACGCTGTTGAAGCAGCGGGAAATAGAACGCAGCGTGTTGTCCTAGAAAGAGGGCCGTTTGGCACAGTTGTTCGGGGGTTTAAGAAAGAATTTCGAAATATAGTAGAGGCAACCAAGGAGGAAATTCCATCTGCAAAAAAGCTAAGTGAATCACGAAAGGCTTTATTGAGCAAAAAAATGAAGCTGTACATGACTGAAAGCAACATGCCTTTTTCTCTGTATGTGTTGTGTTCGTGGTGTGTGCGGCTATGCGATCATCGCACTATTTATGGTCATGAAATTGTATTTGGAACAGTAGTTAAATACACGCGGCTAATTCTACATGTCATTCTGAATAATCCTGAAATGCGAGAGATGGAGGCCTGGAATACTGATCAGTATGGGGATTTCTACTCTGGTCTCATAGAGGGGGGATTTCCGGGCAGTGACAGTACGCTGCCTGGGCGTTTGATGGATTTTGATGCACAGGTATGTAGTATTCGTGCAAGAGTGGGTGAGCTCGACTGGTCCGGAGTACTTTCGGTTAAGCCGCGTGATGCGGATAGCGCAGAACGAAAAATTGATGCGAACATTGTTACGGAGGCAGAGTACGAAGCTGTTCTTAGTGCAATCATGGCACTCCACAGCTTGCCCCACACCGAGCGCTACCAGATAGCGACCTTACTGATACTGGGCTTTCGATTTGGCTTGAGGTGGGCAGAAGCCTTTTACCTGCAGGTTCGGGATATTCAGTATAGCGATGATCTTTCCCATCTATACATTAACGTTCGCAGTAACGAACTCAGAGAGCTTAAGTCAATCGCAGGTCGACGGCGTATTCCCCTGATCAAGGCTTTATCTGGAAAGGAGAAGGAAATTTTGTCTGTATTGATTCGCCACGCGGAAGTCTGGCGAGGCGAGGATAGCGATGCACAATTAACGAAAGATTCGGAGGTGGCGCATGGACTACTTCATGAATCAAGGGCGAGTAGTCTAATCAATGGCATGCTAAAGGCTGTCAGCGGTAATCCTCTACTGCATTATCACCACTGCAGGCATACATTCGCGTCGCGAATGATGCTAGTGGCTTTTGCTGACACAGATTGCCCACTGTATTGTCAGCTATTTTCCAATTTGGCGAGTGACTATATAAGCGCAGAGAATTTGGATGAAGTTTGGTGTAGGGGCGCATCAGATACCCGTAAACTTCGCGCTATCAGCACTCTCCTTGGTCATGTTTCCCCGGTCACAACCATAATTTATAGCCATGTTTTTGATGCCTTAACCTACTTGAATGCCGCAGAGCATTATGACGTGCAAAACCTGCATCTTGCGGCATACGTATTAGGGAAGTCCCATTCAACGGTAAGTCGGCAGCTTTATCGAACTTTAGAAAATAGACCCTTAGAAAAATTCATGCCAATGAAGCATTACTATAAGGGGGCGAAGGTTTTCCAGCCTTACGAGCCTCCTTTTATGCCGGCTATAGAAGATAATGGAATCGTAAATTCTGAATCGCCTCACTTTAACCTATTACAGGTTCATGACCTCTTGGTCAGTTTCGGTAGGCAACGAAGCGCTTTGGTGTCCGGGTCAACTTGGATGATTAGCGCGGATGAGCTCGAGTTATATAATATTGCACGCAATGTTGAGTTTAATAGTGGGTATACCCGGTATGGCCTGGTTCTCCTTTCGCCGACTGCACTGCAACAATCAGTGTTGGATGAGCTTCCTGATTACTTTGAAAATCAGGAAGAAGACTTGTATCTGCGAGAACAAATCGTAGCAATAGTCGGCGTAATTACTTCTATCGAAGCCAATCCTGATACACGTAATACCATGGGCAATATGTTGCGGGCGTGGCAGGGGGCCTATTCTCATCGCGACCCCTATTTAATATTCGAAGATATAGTCTCCCTAACTGGTTTCTTGGAGGGGGTTAAGCTGCTCCCGCTGAAGAATATGCGCTGGAACCTCCTGCTGCCCAGTAAAGATGAGGGCGAGTTCTCTACCTCAGGCGTATTGAATGCGTATTCTAACCTCGTCACTCTAACGGACCAGATTGTCCGGTTGTCACCCGGGCGCGGAAAAGTGTACGAATCTGCCCGTGTGGGGTTGCGCCTACAAAAGAATCCGGGCTTATCGATGAGCCGCGAGGGTATGAGTCGTGTACTGTTTACATTATTAGTTTGGCTGGATAAAACACAGCAATACTCGGCGTGACAGTCTATATGTAAAGGTTAGCTTTGTTATTCAAAAAGGGTTTAGCCCCCCCCCCCTCCGAGTTCCATCGTATCGATCTACACCCATACTTGAGCCCGGATGCTGCTCTGACACCCCATAATTCAGTTCTGAGAGGAATCTGCTTGAGTTACATGTTGACATAGGGGTATCGTCTTTTAGAGCTAACGATCCAACGACATATTTATTTAAAAAAATTCTACGGAATATTTTATCTAAATGTCGAGAGGGTCATGTAATGTCAGATTTTCAATCTATATTAGTTGCATCAGTAAAAAATAGTTCTCAGGTTAAAGAGTGTGCGGGAGACACAACCAGGTGCGGATTCTCCGATTATGAAGCATACATCAGGGACTTAAGGTGCCTGGCTTTTTTTCAGAAAGAATGCCGAAAATACTGTCACTTTCCGTCAGACGAGAGCAGCGGTTTTTTTCCAAGTGATGACCATGTCTATCTTGAGGGACGTCTTCCTGTAGGTCTTTGTGACGGACTTTTTGCCGATGATTTGGATCGAGTAGAGAGCAGAGTCTCTCTGATAACAAGCATTGCTGAGTTTGAGTCCCTATGTCGTTTGGCTGCTGCGATTTTGGCTGAGGTACCCATAGATTGTGACCTTAGCAAATTTGATCAAGCTCACGCATTGGCTACGCGTATCCAGAATGAATTCGAGCTGACGCAAGGTCACACATTTGTTGTGTTTTTTGGTGATGACCGGGATCCAGTGGATTTTCGTATCTCTCCAAAAAGTGTACCCGAGCTCTCCCCGATTGTTATTGAAATTTCTGGAGTGGTAAACAACTATTTGAGTGAAACTCAAGTGCACAGTGGTTTTTGGGTTGAAAGTACTGGGAAAAAGATCACCGTAGAGGGGGTGATGGAGCATTCCAGCCTTTTCAGGGACGCGTTAAGTTCAGGTGAAATAATACAGCTATCAGTCAGGCCGTTTGGTGTCCCTAAAAAATATACTAAGGCGCGTATTCTAACGGCAGTGAAAACGGGACGGTTCAGTCAATTATTTACTTGAGTGAAAGAATATTGCGTGAACCATGTGTGATTAGCATTGAGCTTACCATTCGGCCCAGGGTGTTTATGAATAAACTATCACCCAGCCCCATACCCCGCCAATTACTGGAGGATGCCGATTTTGGCGATATACAGTGGCAGGAATACTCACCTGCGCAGTATCGCCGCTACAACAGTGTGGAGGCAGACCCATTGGTAGCACGGGTAAAAGCTGGTTTTTCCGGTTATATGGAAGTATTAGACATAGATCAGCCAGACCCCGAGGCCATTTTTGATCAATTCGGACGTTTTTGCATACTCACCGCCACCCACGGTGGCTACAGTGGGCGCGAAGAGTCGAATCGCCTGGCAGTTCACGCGTTGGGTTTTAATGAAGAGCACCGTTGGTACCACGGTCGCCCGGTGATGGTTGTTAAAAATGACTACCAGACAGGCTTGTTTAATGGGGACGTTGGTATTTGTTTCAAACTCGACGAAGATCTGCGGGTTTATTTCCCCGATCAGGAGGGCTTCAAGAGTTTTACTCCCAGCAGGGTCCCTGCTCATGAAACAGCCTTTGCTATTACCGTGCATAAATCCAAAGGCTCGGAGTTTCAGCATGTACTGATGCTGCTACCGGATAGCTATACACGAGTCGTGAGCCGGGCTTTGATTTATACAGGGATAACTCGGGCTAGGGAAAGTTTGGAGCTGTGGGGTGGTGCGGAGGTTTTTTTGGGATAGTTATAAGGTCGGCAACATGGGCATCTACCAAGACGGCGGTGTGCAGATGTCCTCGGGTCTGTCTTCCAGAGAACAGGGAGGTGACGGGTGTAGGAAGTTGGTAGGGCAGGGCTGTATGCCCCACGCTTATGTGTATAAAAGTAGACTGGGCAGCGCCCCAAACTCCGCTCCCTGTCCGGGACATCAAATCATTCCAGCCTCAGTGCGGCTGGAATGATGCATCCTCGACTTGGCGCGCTACTGTACACGGTTTTCTCCATGTTGCGTGTCAGCGTTCTTACTTTTTTCCTTTAAAGGTATTTTTGCGATTTCGATGCCAAGAAATATACCCATCGAAAAAAGGGCACATTTTACCGCTTGTTTTACCACAGACCTGTTACGGAACAGCAGGCGCCAAGTATCGAAAAACCTTGCATCTGGATTTCGCTTGAGTCTCGAACGATGCAAAGTAATCAACTCCCTGCAGTAATAAAGCAAAAAGCAGAATACAAACACATAGGTGTTATAGATGAGACTATTCATACAAAACCCCCAAATCGTAAGGCGGCAGCTTGCTGATAATGTGTTTCTCCAGTTCGTCGGCGCATTGTTGTTCTGAGATTGGTCCGTTCTCTGAACAGTCTTCGTGGTATCGCAATAGCCATCTGACGATTGACTCGTAGTTGTTTAGGTGAGAAGCTTCCGAAATACACTCTGCCAGTTCACTTTCGTATGGCACGATATTCAAATTGAGGCAGACTGTAGTTGCGATTCGCTGCATGGATTGACGATGCTTGTCAGCTTGTATGCCCAAAACCACCAGGCGAATGATTTCTTCCTTGCTCATTTTTTTCATTTTTGTTCTCCTTTTGACTCTGTAGGAATTTCAAGTGACTGGGCAAGTACCGCTTCAAAGGCAGAACCATCCTGACGAGTCAGGTTTTTTACATAGGCCGAGTAAGTTCTAAATAGGAGCTCTGTGGATGTATGCCCCATCTGTGTGGCGATCCATTCTGGGGATTCTCCAGAGGCTAGCCATAATGAGGCAGCGGTATGGCGTGTTTGATAGGGTCTCCTTTTCTCAATGCGTAGGATTTTAAGAAGTGGGTACCAGACGCGTCTGGAAAAGTTGTTTGCATTCACAGGCCCGCCTGTGCCAGTGCAGAAAACAAATTGCCCATCACCCGTAACTTTTTTCTGAGCCTTCAGAGCCTTAAATACAGGTTCTGACATGAGAATGGCTCGATTCGATGCCTCATTTTTAGGTTGTCTGAGCTTCCCTTCCACCCAGGCATGCCGGATCAGAATTTCACGACGATCAAAATTAATGTACTTCCATTGGAGTCCATTTATTTCTGAACTTCGGGCGCCTGTAAAGAAACGGGTGCAAATATAATTGGTGAAGTCAGGTCGTACGAATTTCAGAATCTGATTCACTTCTACAAGAGAAAATGGCTGTACATCAGTTTTTGGTACTTTTAGTGTCTTGATGCCCTGACAGGGCGATACAAAGCCGAATTGATCTGCCGCTTCGTTCATTACCATCCGCAATGGTGCAATAATGTGATTGATGTGATCGGCGGATATCGTTGCTTCCTTCCTGCCTTTACGTTTCGAAATTTCAGCTCTAAAGTCCAGGATGTCAGCTTTTGTTATGCTCGTCAGAGAGCGTTCACCGAATACGGGGATGATATATTTGTCGAGAATGTACCGTACTGTGTCTGCATGGGTTTCGCGCCACTCAACTCTCTTTTGGTCATGCCAGGTCGATGAGAATGAATCGAAGGAGGGCATTCCACTTTGTATTAGTTCAACACGTTCGAGTTCTTTGCCAAATTCTGCGACGCGTTTAGATTCGGGGAAGTAGCTGCCATAACTAAACGTCCCTAACGTTATTTCCGCCTCAATCCTCTCAAGAATTTTTGCCAGTCGGCGTCTATTTGCCGGACTATCCTTGAGTCTGGTGTATTCCTTGCAGCGCTTGCCTCGATATCTGAAATCCAGGTACAAGGTGCCATTTTTGATAATGTTGATACTTCCCATAACGTTCTCCTTTTTCATCGGGTATCGATGAGTTCAAGGAAAACGTACAGTGGATTTTGAAAACGTGCTGGGCGGAGGGAAAATGGCAAATTGGGGAGAAAGCTGTGCGCGACATAGGCTAGAATTCCAGCAACTCGTCGCTGCTCTGTTGTATAGGCATGTTGGTTCTCATTCTATTCATAGGGTGATAGGCTATCTTCCCCGAGCCCGCCCACAACCTCAAAAGTATTCTGTAGCTGGGTGCCAAAGTGAAATAGTGCGCGAGGCTTATGGGTTATCTGTTAGGAAAATAGAATCATGAATATTCAACAGGCCACTTTTAACGACTTAACTGCAATATGTGAATTGGCAGACCAAATAAATACTACTCACCATCATGAGCTTCCTGACTTATTCCTAAATCCAGAGGATATGGAAGGCTCAACAGAGTTCTGGTCAAGTCAATTTGAAGCAAAAAGCTCAGCCTTCCTGGTAGCGAAGATAGAAAATACTGTTGTTGGTTTTATCACTGCAAAGATTACAGAAAATACTGATATCCCTTTTTTGACAAAGCGAAAAATATGCCGTATCGGTACAATTGTCGTTTTGGAGGAGTATCAAAACAGTGGTGTTGGTAGTGAACTAATGTGTGCCATCGAAAAATGGACGGCAGATTGTGGCGCAGATGAAGTTCGCCTTGAAGTGATGGAGTTTAACGAAAGCGCACAACTATTCTACAATGACAAGGGCTATACTAATTCGTCACGAATCATGACAAAAGTCATGGCCTGAAGATCCGTACCAGACGATTTTCCACTTCGCGTAGATAGTCTTCTTTATCTTTCATGAATTTCCTCGTTGGCGGACGACTCACCAAGAAGTCGTGTCACCACTCTTCAATATTACCCCACCTGTGCCACAAGCGGTGAAAAAGGTCGGGGCCACCATGAATCACCATCTCCGGGAGGAGGTTTAGCGTGACTCTACCATGTATAACGCCCAGGGCGGCATTGCGTTCCTCCTCATTAAG
>QNFP01000088.1 GCA_003645535.1 Gammaproteobacteria bacterium
ATCAACCAATGCAGTGCGGCTTTCAACCGACCAATAATTGACCCTATTTAGGGTGGAAGTGTCGAATGGTGCCCGGAGCCGGAATCGAACCGGCATGGTATTGTTACCGAGGGATTTTAAGTCCTTTCATTTGACGTACTATAAACAATCACAAAGCTTAATTAAATCTAACAAACTGTATTTTATGCTTATATTTCAATAGGATATGCGCATTCCACCTTGATATTTGTTAATCCATGAAAATAGAAAACATACTTATTCATGCCGTTTATATCCTGATTAAAGCCGTAAAATATTACGATACCCCGCCACATCCACAGAAAATGTCGTGTGCTCCTGTAAGTGGGTCCGCAAACCCTCAAGTGCATCCGGGTCCCCGTGAATAAGCTGGATGGCTGTCGATGGCTTCAATGCCGATTGCTTTAACCACTGCGTTAACTCCAGATAATCGGCGTGACCGGACAAGCCGGATATCACTTCAACCTTTGCCCTTGCAGGAATCCATTTACCGTGAATTTTGACGGCATCCACACCCTTAAGCATTTTCGCACCGCGCGTTCCTCCGGCCTGGTAACCAGTAAATAATACGGTGGTTTTTGATTTACCTAGCAAGCGTTTAAAGTGATGCAAGATGCGTCCACCCGTTGCCATACCACTGCCGGCGATAATTATGTGCGGGAAAGCCTGCCCTGCTATGGCCTTGGATTCATCCACTGATCGAGTATAGGTGACACCCTCGCACATGAACTGGCACTGCTCTTCTGTCAATTTGTGTTGTTCACTGTACTGGCAAAAAATAGCCGACACACTAATAGCCATAGGGCTATCCAGGTAAATCGGCATTTTAGGGATGTCGCCTTTAGCTATCAGGCTGGTGAGCATGTATTGCAGCGCCTGTGCGCGTCCCACAGCAAAGGCTGGAATTAATACCACGCCACCTTTTTGTGCCGTTGATGTGACTAAATCTGCCAACTGGGCGAAAGGATCCTGACCTTCATGACGGCGATCGCCGTAGGTCGACTCCAGGAGCAATAAATCCAGTTCAGGCAGAGGCCTGGGCGGTCGCATCAGGATATCGTCGCTTCTGCCCACATCGCCGGAAAAACCAACACGCTTGCCGCCCGCCTCCAGGATAATGCTGGCGGCACCGAGAATATGCCCAGCCGGTTGCAGATAAAAGCTTATGTCGCCGACCGTGATAGTCTCATCGAAGTCGACCGCCTCAAACAGGGCCATACTGGCTTCGGCAGTAGCGCGATCATAAAGAGGTTCAGGATGGGCATGTTTACCAAGCTTGTGCCTCGCATAGTACTTCGCGTCCTCTTCCTGTATATGCCCGCTATCTGCCAGCAGAATATGGCATAGCGCCTTTGTGGCGTGATGGGTATACACGGGGCCACGAAAACCATGTTTGTAGAGCACGGGGATATAACCGGAATGATCCAGATGAGCGTGGGTAAGAATGACTGCATCGAGGGCGGCAATATCCAGGGGAGGTGCCTGCCAGTTGCGCTCTCGCAGCCATTTATAACCCTGGAATAAACCGCAATCGACTAATACACGCCTGGTCTCGGTTTCTACCAGGAACTTGGAGCCGGTAACCGTTTCGGTACCACCCAAAAAAGTAATCCTCATCGCCGACTACCCCGTTCATGCAGGCACTCTTCGACTGGCACAAGCAAAAGCTCCGTCACATCTATCGCATTTGAGCTATGCACTATGGTATTGGTCGTCACCAATGCTTCGAGCCCGGTCGCCATAAGTTGAACATCTGCGCCATCGGCAAAAATGCCGTGCACAGCGGCGCACTGAATCTTGTTCAACCCCTTGCCCTGCAAGGCTTTAATACACTGCAAAATGGTTTGCCCACTGGAAATTACATCATCAATGATGACCGCTGTATGACGACTATAACCAGTCAGGTCTGGCAAGGTGACAACAACATCGCGATCACCGCTTCGCCGCTTGCTGCCCAGTACGAAAGGGTGGCCACTGTGAGCAGCAATCTGCGACACCCATTGTTCGCTCTCGGCATCCGGCCCCACCAGCAACAGCTCGGCCTGTTGCTTTAGCCAATCCGCTAACAAAGGTGCAGCCTGCACGACGCGACTCGGCACAGAGTAAATTTCATCCAGGGAATGATAACGGTGTAAGTGCGGGTCGACCGTCACCAACCAATCTATTTGTGTAGATAGCAAGCTGGCAAAAATACGCGAGGTAAGGGCTTCACCCTCAACAAAGCGCCGGTCCTGTCGCATATAACTTAAATAGGGCGCGATCAAACCCACTGAAGTGGCACCAAATTCCCGTAAAGTCGCCAGTAAAAACATCAAAGGCAAATACCCCTCGTTTGGGTGAGATAAATCAGCGAGCACAATGCACTGTCTATCTTGAACGGGCGTATCGATACGCAAATAGGACTCGCCATCCGGAAACAGACGGCTATTGGTATGGCCCTGCTCAAAGGCCAGCTTTTCACACAAAGAAGGTACTAGCGGGTGAGGCTCCAACGAAAAAATAACCGGTCTATTCGTCGATGCGGAATTCGTCGATGCGGAATTCGCCGATGCAGAATTCATTTATCGTCTCCGATGACAAAGATTCCAGGATTATCACGGTAATAAGCCAGGGCATAATCCTGCTCACCCGCACTGTCAGTATAGAGCGTAAATAAAGCATCACCACGACTAACGTGGCTGCCGACATTGGCATGCAAACGCAGACCTGCCGCCGGGTCGAAAGGGGCGCCGGCAAGTTTCGCCAGGCGCGCTAACTTGCGGTTATCTATCGACTGGATGACACCACGGATGCTAGTCGTCTGGGTCTTCTGATATCCGGCCTGCGGCAAGGTTTTGATACCACCCTGAGCGGCTAGTATGCGTTCGAATTGCTGCCACGCTGCGCCACTATCGAGCAGATCTCTGGCTTTATCCCTCGATTTATCGAAACCATCACCTTGAGCAAAGTCCAGAAGGTGAGCTGACAGCATCAACGCTCGATCACGCAAATCCTGAGGCGCGTTAGCCTCCTGCTTCAGGATTGCCAGAATATCCCTGGCCTCTTCAACCGGGCCGATACCGGCACCCACCGGACGGCTACCATCGGTGATGACACATCGCACCTGAATGCCACAGGCTTCACCGACCTGGGCAAACAAACTCGATAGATATTCAGCGTCGGTCTGGCTGCGAACTTTGGCGGTATGTCCAACCGGGATATCGATAATCACATGGGTGGAGCCGGCAGCGATTTTTTTTGACAGCACCGAGGCAATCAGCTGTCCTTCGCCGTCCAGATTCAAGGCTCGCTCAATGCGGATTAACAGATCGTCGGCCGGACTCAGGTTCATCGCACCACCCCAGGCCAGGCAGGCCCCGGTTTCAGCGACTACCCGTTGAATGTCTTTGACCTGCAATTTTACGTTGGTCAGCGTTTCCATCGTATCGGCGGTGCCCGCAGGGGAAGTAATGGCCCGGGAAGATGTTTTCGGGATGATCAGACCGGCCGCGCTGACAATAGCAACCACCAGAGGTGTCGTACGGTTACCCGGCAGACCACCAATACAGTGTTTGTCGAACACGCCACCCTTATGTGACCAGCTTAAACGCTTCCCGCAGGACACCATGGCCTGGGTAAGGCTGATGATTTCCCCAGGGTCAAGACGCCTGCCCGCACAAACACTCAGAAAACTACCGATCTCAACATCACTGTATCGGTGTTCACTAATATCGCTAACAATCGACAGGATCTCTCTGTCACTTAGTGTATGGCCATAGACTTTTTTCCGTACCGCACTGAACGAGAGGATCACGGGCGCATGTGTGACAAGTATCCGATCACCGTCTGTTACATCCAGTCGTTTAATTGCAATTCGTGATAAACCGACATGATCAGGGGGTAGCTTAGTGTTATCGACAATGTTTAGCGTCGCAATAAGGTGTTTGTCATTGGTCTTTAACAGTACGCGAGAACTGGCATTGAAGCCCTCGGCCCGGCAAACGTGGCAATCTTCGCGCATATAGACGAGCGGCTCCTGGTGAGTATCGATGCCCATGTCGATGACCACGAGTGCTTTTGAGTTCGCCATACTCAGTCCTTAAGTGTGTAAAATTAATTGAGCTAAAAAAATGGCTCTGGCATCAAGTGTAAAGCGTGCCAACAACATGCCAAGCAGTTGTCCCATATCGATAATCATTACTCCTTAGTGGGTTATTAGACCGGGACACCAGTCTCTACTTTATATTTGCGAATCCACGCAGTGGTACGCGCCATAGAAGTTCGATAATCCTCAATTTACGACCAGCGTGCCTCGGTACATTTGCATCTGGCAGGTAAAGGGGTATTCCCCTTTTCGCATGGCGGGTAGAACAATGGCTTTGGCTTTGTTGAGTGGCAACTCTTCACTGACATCAGCCTCCGGAAAAACCACTGTGGCGGCACAGGGCGATGCGTCTTTTCTTAGAAAGGTCAAAGTGACTGGCTGACCAGCCGACACCTTTAAGCGCGATGGTTGGTAGGTGCCGTTCTCAACGGTTATCACTATGCCATCTTCGGCGATACTCGCTTCACTCGGTTTATAAAGCCAAAACCACCAGACGATAAGAGCGATCAGCAACAACCCAAGAATATTAATCAGCAGCATGCCTTTTCCCTAATGTTCCTCAGCCTTGAATAAACGCAGCCGGTTGGCATTGCTCACCACGGTTAGCGATGAAAACGCCATCGCGGCACCAGCAATCACTGGGCTGAGTAAGAGACCAAAAAATGGGTACAGCACACCCGCTGCGAATGGCACGCCCGCCACGTTATAAACAAAGGCGCCAAATAAATTCTGCTTAATATTACGCAATGTAGCTTTGCTCACCGCGATGGCATCCGCCAGGCCATGTAAGGAGCCGCGCATTAAGGTGATATCGGCGCTTTCGATGGCGACATCAGTCCCGGTGCCTATGGCAAAGCCAACATTAGCCAGTGCCAGGGCAGGCGCATCGTTGATGCCATCGCCAGTCATACCGACGATTTCATTTTGCATTTGCAACTCCGCAACTTTTTTGGCTTTATCTTCGGGCAGTACCTCTGCGAAAAACTCTGTAATTCCCACTTTATCGGCAACCGCCTTAGCGGTAGCACGATTGTCGCCGGTCAACATCACCACGCGGATATTATTGCGCTGTAATCGCTTTATCGCCGAAATCGAATCCTCTTTAATCGGATCAGCGACGGCGATCAGTGCTGCGAGACTTCCATTGACTGCAAAATACATCGGGGTCTGGGCTGCTTCGGCCATGGCCTGGGCGATGTCGATATAATTGGCAATCTCGACCTCTTGTTCGCGCATGAGTTTTTCGTTGCCAAATAAAAGCTGTTTGCCCGCGACGATTCCCTCTACGCCATGGCCGGCAATGGCCTTGAATTTCTCGACCGCTGCCAAATTTAGATTTCGCTCTTTGGCAGACTCAACGATTGACAGCGCCAGGGGATGCTCCGAACCCGCCTCCAGGCTCGCTGCCAGCTGCAACACCTCATCCTGATCAGTTGCATTGGCCAGGTGAATTTTTGTGACTTTGGGAGAGCCCATGGTGATGGTGCCGGTTTTATCCAGAATCATGGCGCTAATTTTCGACGCGGTCTGTAGTGCTTCGCCATTGCGTATCAGCACACCCGCCTCGGCTGCCTTACCGACCCCAACCATCACTGACATGGGCGTCGCCAGTCCCAGCGCACAGGGACAGGCGATAATCAGTACGGTGGTGGCCGATACAATCGCGTAAGCCACCGCAGGAGCTGGTCCAAAATTAAGCCAGACCAGAGCGCTACTCACGGCAATGATCATGACCACCGGGACAAAGTAAGCTGAAATAACATCAGCCAGGCGGCCAATCGGCGGTTTTGAATTCTGCGCGCGTTTCACCATGTTGATAATTTGGGCAAGGGCGGTGTCTTTACCGATACGTGTCGCCTTGAAAATGACGGAGCCACTTTTATTAATGGTGCCCCCCACCACTTCATCACCTTTGACTTTTTCCACCGGCATTGGCTCGCCGGTGAGCATGGACTCATCAATCGCCGTGTGGCCTTCAAGCACTACACCATCGACAGGAATTTTCTCGCCTGGCCGTATGCGAACCTGGTCGTTTAACAATACTTGCTCGATGCCAATATCAATGTCTTCGCCATCGCGAATCACCCGAGCAGTTTTTACCTGCAAACCGATCAGGCGTTTTATGGCTTCGGAGGTTTTACCTCTCGCTTTGAGTTCCAGTGCCAGTCCCAGGTCAATCAGACCAATGATCATCGCCGTCGCCTCGAAATAGACATGGCGAGCCATATCGGGAACCACGCCGGGGAAAAATACCACCACCATGGAATAAAACCAGGCGGTGCCCGTACCCAAAGCGATCAGGGTATCCATGTTGGCACTGTGATTAACCAGTGATTTCCATGCACCCACGTAAAAATGTTTGCCGGAAAAAACCATGACACCCAATGTCATTAAGCCTACCGCGAGCCATACCATGCGCTCGGTGTTGGTGGTGACCGTCATTTCTCCACCAATGAGGCTATAAATCATTAGCGGCACACCCAGAGTTAGCGCGATTGTCATCTCGCGTAGCAGACGCCTGTAGTAGACGAGATCGGCCTGCTCCTTTTCTTCCAGTAAATCCTCGACCGATTCGTTTTGGCTGATTTTTACGTTGTAACCAGCCCCTTCCACCGCTTTGATCAATGCGTCTGAGGACACTCGACCGCTTACGCTGACTGTTCGCAGTGCAAAGTTCATTTCTGCACTATCGACACCAATGACTTTTTTAAGGGCCCCTTCAATTTTGGCAACACAGCTGGCACAGCTGGCTCCCTCTATAAGCAACTCTTGCCTAAGCAATTCATGAGAAGTAGCCGGGTTTTCTTCAAGCCCCGGGGTTTTATCAGGGCCATGACCGTTGTGATTGTGCGATTTAGTGTCCACCGTCTTGCCTCTTATAAATTAACAAGTGTGGTCTGGCAAATGTGACACGGGCTCTCATCATTTTTTCTGCCTGGCAGAAAGAGGTGTGCCAGCGCCAGGCGGCATTTTATTACAACAACCAGGTTGGTGTTTGGCATTATCGTGAGCATTTTGATCGGTAAAACGGTACGAATTCAGACGCTTGCGCATTAGCCAATTGGTGGCGATTTGCCCACCACTGGCGCTGATAAGCCCGACGATAAAGTCAATATCCGTCAGTGATGCATCGTAACAAACATTAATTCTTTGCCGCTCCGGATGCTTACTGCCCTTTTTCAGCGAAACCGTATCGACCGAATCCTCGTGACTTAATGTTTCAACCAGCGCCTCTGCTGTAGTGCGGCCGGTATCGACCAGATCTATATGGCGAGTGAGCAGGAAACCTTCGTGAATACCCGGTTTGTGTTGACTTGTCATGATAAAAACCTCCGTCTAAATCCCCTTTCCCCCTGGCTGGAAATCATAAGAACTCTCATACATTATATGACCAATATGGCTTTCCTCTTCGGAGACTTCTTGATCGGCGACTTCCCTATAGGAAAAATGAAGTCAGTAAGAGCAATGCTGCCTCACGATTAATTGATTATTCCGTGTTTTTTTCGGCCTCTCGCTGATGTTCCATCATTTGCCCCATCATCATTTGCATCATATTCATGCGCCCGCCCATCATCTTCATACGCTCTTCCATTGGCATATCTTTCATGCCCTCACCCATGCTTTTGCCCCCGTGCATCTTCTTGCCATCCTTCGTCGCCAGACCGTCCTTCATGCCCATACCCTAGCGCATCATGCCCATATGCTTATGCGTCATCTGCTGATGTTTTGCCTGATCCTTAGTCTCTTGCATAGATTTCATCGTAGCCAGCATTTTGGCCATGTGCTGGTGCATCTTTTGCATCTATTGATGGCTGTCACCCGCCATTTTCCTGTGCCCCTTCGCGCCAGTCTGCTTACCATGTTCGGAAGCAAATAGCGGTGAGACAAGCATTACCGCAACAATAGAGATTAAGGCTGTCTTTTTCATGGTGTTCTCCTGATTCCATTTGAATTTACTAGGGCAGCTCTGAATAAGCGGCCCTAGTAATCAATTTTTTCATGCAGAGTCGATTTTCCTCAATTTCAGGCGAAAAATCCCGTTATTTTATGCTTTTCTTAACGGGGATTCGCCTAATCGCAAATCTCAGACGGATCCATCCTGCTAAGTCACCATATATGACTCCGCTCGCAGGAGATTTGTAAAACCCGCCAGCAACTACAGTCGGTTGGTGTTTTTCTCTAATCCTCGATAACGAACCTTACTGTAACCAAACTGCCGTTTGATTCGGTAAAACACATGCTCCACCTTCGCGCGCACTGGTCTTAGACTTCTCTGCCGCAGCGAGAGGGTCGGATTTCGCCAGTTTAGCCCGCTTGCCAGGTCGCATTGCAAAACCACTCAACGTTACCATTTGCGTGTTCTGCGCGCTTGTCAATGCCCTGATAGCCTACATCACCCCGTACTCGCTTTTCGTGTCCATGTAATAACTTATCAGCTTGTGTGATGTCATGCTCGTTGGCTGCACTCGTACTGATGCTGTGGATAAGTCCCAGGCATTCATCGACACCGATGTGCATCTGCATCCCAAAATACCACTCATTACCTTTTTTAGTTTGATGCATCTCGGGGTCTCTTTCGCCTTTCTGATTTTTAGTCGATGTGGGCGCAGCAATAATACTGGCATCAACAATACTGCCTTCCTGTAACCTCAAACCGTGAGAGGCCAAGTGCCTCTGGATCGTTTCAAACAGGCGTTGGCCGAAGCTGTGACGCTCTATAAAGTGGCGAAAGTTTAATATCGTTGTTTCGTCCGGCAAGTTGCCCGACAAGCGAAGCCCAGCAAAGCGACGCATCGATTCTATCTCGTACAGCGCATCTTCCATCGCCGGATCGCTCAAGTTGTACAACAACTGCATCACATCGACTCGTAGCATGGCTGGCAAGGGATAAGGCTTGCGACCTGTTTTCCCCTTTTGAGTATTTCTTTGCCAGTTGTTTTTCCAACTTATCTCATGGAATTAAACCATCCATTCGTTCAAGAAACTTTTCTCGCCTCGTTTTGCGTTTCTTTACTTCACATTCCGCTTCGACAAACGTTAACTGGCTCGTTCGGCTGAATCTCATAATTAACTGGCTCATTCGGCTGAATCTCATAAACTGAAAACACTATTTTACCTGATGCCGGATGTTTTTCAGAGATGCAGCCTTGTCCAATACAAAATAATACTGAGCGGAGGGTGTGTTTCCAACACGAAATGATACTGACATAAGCTGATTTCTGTTCATGCTGGGAGGATGAATACCCATATGAACGATGAACACTTTAAAACACTGGCTCAGGTACGCGCCTTTCTTGACGGCACACAGGCTGTTGAGTTCTCGCTGCATAACCAACAGGCGCGCTATGACTTTATTCGTCGCAGTCTTATCCGGTTTCGCTATCATCAACTGTCCAGGCCGGATAAGGGTTTGTTGCTGAGCTTTATGAGCCATGTCAGTGGCTATTCGAGGGTTCAGGTAAAGCGTCTGGTCAAGGTCTGGCTTGAGCAAGGAAAGTTACAAACTCGCTCCAGTGCCGGTAATGGGTTTACCCGCAAATACACCGATGCGGATCAACGCCTCCTGGCAAAACTGGATGAGTTACACGGTACACTCTCCGGGCCTGCCACCAGGAAGCTCTGTGAGCGAGCATGGCAACTGTTTGAGCTTGGTGACTATCAACGCTTAGCCGGTATCTCGGTGGCCCACCTCTATAATCTGAGGCGCGCCAGAGTCTACCCGCGTTCTCGCCGTACCTTTGAAAAAACCCGTGCCAAAGCCTCCACCCTTGGCGAACGACGCAAGCCTCAGCCCAACGGCCTGCCTGGTTATATTCGAGTGGATACGGTTCACCAAGGCGACATGGACGGCATCAAAGGGCTCTACCATATTAATTCTGTTGATGAGGTCACCCAGTTTGAAATTGTCTGCACCGTTGAGAAGATCTCCGAGCGCTACCTGATCCCCGTGCTTGAGCAACTGCTGGATCAGTTGCCCTTTGTCATTCTGGGCTTTCATGCCGACAACGGCTCGGAATACATCAATCAGCATGTAGTCAAACTGCTCAAAAAACCGCTGATTGAACTCACCAAATCCCGTGCCAGGCAGTCTAATGATAACGCCCTGGTTGAATCAAAGAATTGCGCCATCGTCAGAAAGCATCTGGGTTACGCTCACATCCAGCAACACTGGGCACCGTTAGTGAATCAGTTCCATCACAACTACTTGAACCCGACCATCAATTAGCACCGGCCTTGCTTCTTTCCTGTGACAAAAATCGACGCCAAAGGAAAGCAGGTAAAAACCTACCCTTACAAAGCCATGATGACACCCTATGAAAAGTTCAAATCACTGGAGAACCCCGAACAACATCTAAAACCGGATATCACCCTAAAACAACTGGATATCAGGGCTTTATCAATCAACGATAATGAAGCCGCCAAACGGCTTAAGGAAGCTCTAAACAACAACTCTTTAAAACCATTGCTGGACAGAAGCATCAGGCTGCGTAGTGACACACCTTACTACCATTATCAATACCTCTCGTTCAGTATCATTTGGTTATTGGAATATACTGATGCCCTAGCTGTAACAAAGTAAAGCGGGAGCAAATAAGCCAGAGCTTTACGTCTCGATCCTCACCGTGGCTTTCCCATTGTTCGATTAGCGGTGAAGCTACGTTGGTGGGTGGTCGGTGGTGCCATCGCCGCCTTGGTGGCTACAGTGCTGGTGTTTATGGAGCTGGGCAACGAGTTCATGCGGCCGCTGAACGAAGGCAGTATTCTCTACATGCCCACAGCAGTACCGGGCATGTCCATCACCGAGGCGGGCAAGGTGTTGCAGGACGACGAACGTACCGTGCCCTATACCCGTAGCGCATTTGCCGAGCGCATCAGTGGCGGCTATTTTCTCGACTTCGATATCGACCGTAAAAAGATCGCCCGCTATGGTCTGACCATTGCCGATGTGGAAGATGTGATTATGGTGGCAGTG
>QNFP01000089.1 GCA_003645535.1 Gammaproteobacteria bacterium
AAGTGGAACTACAGGTATTAACGATCTTTCAGGCATGGACGATATTGTAATTGAAGCTTCACAGACTGCAATTATGGAATATGATTACTCCTTACGGCTATAGACGGATCGTTTCGCCTAAAGGCGATTACAGCACACTAAAAGAGACTGTAAATAAATCTGTCTATCATTATAGCTTTTAAATCGGCATGTTGTGATGCTTCGATGTCCCCTTTAGATGTACTTTAGATGTAACTGCTGCAATATTATTTGTTAATATTTTCGCGTGTATATCTTGCAAAACAGCCTCTACATAAACCCCTGAACAGTTAAATATTCTGATCAGGGGCTTTTAGCTTAAAGTGATTTTTGACAGAAATACCAGTCTGTACACTCGTAACCTTCATTCATGCGAGCTTCGGCTTCTTCTGCCGTTGCTGGTGGCGGCACGATAACTTTGTCGCCCGGTTGCCAGCCTTCTGGTGTAGCTATGCCGTTCTCGTCTGATGTTTGCAGAGCAGTAACCAAACGTAGTATCTCATCGATCGAACGTCCGTTAGTCATTGGGTAATACACCATTGCACGGAGTACGCCTTTATCGTCGATAATAAAGGTGGCGCGAACCGCTGATGTATCACTTGCACCGGGCTGAATCATGCCATAAGCATTTGCTACTTTCATATCCAGGTCAGCAATAATCGGGAAGTTAACGTCTACGTCAAATTTTTCTTTAATATTCCTGATCCATGCAAGGTGTGAATAATGACTATCTATCGATAAGCCAAGTAGCTCAGTATTCAACTTACTAAATTCGCCCTGTCTTTTAGCGAATGCGATGAATTCAGTGGTACACACAGGTGTGAAGTCCGCAGGGTGTGAAAACAGAACCAGCCATTTGCCCTGATAGTCTTCAAGTTTACGCTTGCCGTGTGTTGTTACTGCATCAAAAGCAGGGGCGGCCTGGTTCATGCGTGGGCCAGTTACTGCTGTCATTTCGTTGTCTTGTGTGTTGTTCATCATCTGTATCCTCTAGTGTTGTTCGATCTGCGTTACGCGATCTGTATTAATCGATGGATACATATTAGCGAAAACTTATTGATAAATAAAATTGATTAAATCTATTGTAACGATAGTATTTTGCTATCTAGTTTTTTTGATGTTTTTTACACAGCTTAAATTGCAGTCGCGTATAGCCTTGTTAATGACATTAATGACTTTGGGGCGTGGAAAGGATACACGCCATGCCAGGGCTATCGTACGTGTTGGTATGGGATTGGAAAAACGTCGTATGGCCAGTAAACGCTGTGAATATGAGTGTGCGCCAGCCGCAGTACAGGGCAATACTGTTACGCCTAAACCTGAAACGACCATGTGACGGATGGTTTCTAATGAACTACCTTCTACCGTATGCGGCAGGTCACCTTCCAGGCCGGGCTTGGGAATACATGCAGGACAGGCCTCCAGTACATGGTCTCTAAAACAATGGCCCTGACCGAGTAACAGCACATTTTCAGCTTCTAATAATTTTGAATTAATTGTCTTGCGTGATGTTAACGGGTGCGAGGCAGGCAGCAGGACAACAAAGGGCTCTTCATATAGCGCTTGCGATACGATGCCCTGTTCCTCATAGGGTAGCGCAATAATAATGACATCAAGCTCACCACGTTTGAGTTTTTCGGTTAATACGGAAGTATAATTTTCCTCGACCACCAGCGGCATCTCCGGTGCGGCTTTGTGAAGTAAGGGAATAAGTTCAGGGTATAGATAAGGGCCAATGGTATGAATGGCACCGATGCGCAGCGGCCGTGAAAGCTGGTTCTTGCCATGTAGGGCAAGCTGTTTGATATTGTCTGCGGCCTCCAGAGTTTGTTGTGCCTGTTGCACGATGCGCTCACCGATGGGAGATAACGAAATTTCATTACTGCCGCGTTCAAATATAGCCACGCCTAATTCTGCTTCCAGTTTTTTAATCGCCACGCTCAGTGTGGGCTGGCTGACATGGCAGCTTTTAGCTGCGCGGCCAAAATGGTGCTCGCGTGCAACGGCAACGATGTAACGAAGTTCGGTAAGTGTCATGTTGCGAGTTTAATACAACTAAACACTACATAGTTAATATTAATTCATGATATTTGTTGATAGTTTTTGAGTATTAGTAGCTTGTTATATTGAGAAAGGCTATGGCACTGATAAATAAATACTAATATCCAGCACCTTGTGACGGGACTATATTTGACAAATCGTTGATGGTGAAAGCTTGATAACGAACAAAAACGTCTGACTAGAATCAGTTGAATCAGAAAACAACACCACTTTAGGGAGAATAAAGTAATGCTGAAAAAAACAATACCTTTGCTTGCTGCCATCGCGATCGCGCTATCACCAGAAGCCTGGTCCGAAAACATGTTCAGTGGCACGGCCAAACCGAACAGCTTCTGGTGGCCGGATCAGGTGGATCTCGGCTCGCTACGTGACCACGATGACAAATCCAGTCCCTACGGTGATGACTTTGACTACGCCAGGGCCTTCAATAGCGTCGACCTCAAGGCCCTGAAAGCGGACATCGAAAAAGTACTGACCACGTCACAGGACTGGTGGCCTGCAGATTGGGGTCACTATGGCGGCCTGATGATCAGGATGGCCTGGCATAGCGCAGGAACCTACCGCGTACATGACGGACGCGGCGGTGCCGATGGTGGCCAGCAACGATTCGAGCCGCTTAACAGCTGGCCTGATAACGCCAACCTGGACAAGGCTCGCCGCCTGTTGTGGCCGGTCAAGCAGAAATACGGGCGTAATGTATCCTGGGCAGACCTGATAATACTGGCCGGTAACGTCGCGCTGGAATCGATGGGTTTCGAAACCCTGGGTTTTGCTGGTGGCCGCGTGGACGATTGGGAATCTGACCTGGTGTACTGGGGCCCCGAGACCAGGATGCTTGGCAACGACAAGCGTTACAGCAAGGACGGCAAACTCGAAAAGCCATTAGCAGCACTGCAGATGGGCCTGATTTATGTGAACCCGGAAGGCCCGAGCGGTAATCTCGATCCGCTCTCTGCTGCCAAAGATATACGTGAATCATTCGGCCGAATGGCGATGAATGATGAGGAGATCGTCGCGTTGATCGCCGGTGGGCACACCCTTGGCAAGAACCACGGTGCCAGGAAAGGTGATTGCGTAGGCCCGGAGCCTGCCGCCGCCGCTATCGAAGAGCAGGGACTGGGCTGGAAGAACAAGTGTGGCAAAGGCAATGCTGAAGACACCATGACCAGCGGACTGGAAGGTGCCTGGACCCAGACGCCTACCGCATGGTCTATCCTGTTTCTCAATAACCTGTTTACCTACGAGTGGCAGAAGCAAAAGACACCTGCTGGCGCAACAGTGTCGGTGCCGACCGACAAAAATGCACATACAGCAGTAGCTGATGCCCACGTCAAGGGTAAACGCAATCCACCTGTCATGCTGACGACCGACCTGGCTCTGAAAAAAGACCCCGGATTCCGCAAGATCGCCGAGCGTTTTCTGAAGAACCCGAAAGCGTTCGACAAGGCTTTCGCCAGGGCGTGGTTCAAATTAACGCATCGAGACCTGGGGCCGCGTGCCCGCTACCTGGGTAGTGAGGTACCAGAAGAAGTATTTGTCTGGCAGGATCCGATTCCGGCTGCCGATCACAAGATAAGTGCCAAAGAAGCGGACAAACTGAAAGCGAAGATCCTGAAATCCGGTTTGACTGTAGCTGAACTGGTCAGAGCGGCATGGGCATCAGCTTCTACCTATCGTGGCTCAGATATGCGCGGTGGTGCCAACGGTGCGCGTGTCCGACTTGCACCACAGAAGGACTGGCAAGCCAACGACCCGAAAGAACTGGCCAGCGTGCTGAAGAAACTTGAGAAAGTCAAAAATGACTCCGGCAGCAAAGTCTCCATGGCTGACCTGGTCGTGCTCGGTGGCGCTGCTGCGATCGAGAAAGCGGCAAAAGATGCCGGTCACAAGGTCAAGGTTGCATTCAAACCGGGTCGTGGTGACGCGACACAGAAGATGACCGACGTGCATTCGTTCGCTGTACTGGAACCGAAGGCAGATGCCTTTCGTAACTACTACAACCACGGTGCTTACGGTTCACCTGCTGACATGCTGGTCGAGAAGGCTGACCTGTTGACCCTGACAGCACCGGAGATGACCGCGCTGGTCGGCGGCATGCGCGCAATGGGTGCGAATGCTGGCGGTTCGAAGCATGGTGTGTTCACCGACAAGCCGGGGCAGCTGAACAACGACTTCTTCGTCAACCTGCTCGACATGTCCACCACGTGGGCACCATCGAAGAAAGAAGGTGTGTACGAGGGCCGTGACCGTAGCAGCGGCAAGCTGAAATGGACTGCAACACCAGTCGACCTGGTGTTCGGTTCCAACGCGGAACTCAGGGCAGTCGCTGAAGCCTATGCCTCTGACGATGGCGAGAAGAAGTTCATCGACGACTTCGTCAAGGCCTGGACCAGGGTGATGAACAACGACCGCTTCTAGATCTGAAGAGTGTTGATTTGCCAATTAGAGAATAGCCCCTCCTGTTCAGGAGGGGCCATTTTACTTTGTGAGTATAAGGACTGGATATTTGGGATCAGTGTCAATACCAGTAAGTTAAGCTATTCTGTGCGTTGTCCTGCCGGCAAAGCTTCCGCATCCTCGACAATTGCTCCTGCATTGTCCTACTACCGTCCATCCATAATAGAGGCATTCAGCATAGCCGCCCTAAGGCAACACAAATAAATAGGATCAGAACAATGAGATTTTCGAAAATAACAACATTTAACTTTATTACTGCTGCCAGCCTGACGCTAATCCTAGCTGCCTGCGATAGTAGTGATCCATCATCTACTGGCTCTTTAAGTCTAAGTGTGACAGACGCACCGGTTGATACGGCAGATAATGTTTTTGTTGAATTCAACGGAGTAGAAATAAAACCAGCAAGTGGTAACTCGATTACATTTGATTTCACTGAACGATGTACAGCTGATCCAACTTCATGTCAGATAGATTTGTTAGCACAAACCAATGGTGCTTCTGAGTTAATACTGAACAGTGAAACTGTAGTCTCAGGACAGTATGACTGGTTGAGGTTGCTTGTTAAAGCTGAACGAGATTCCTACATTGTTATTAATGGTGAAGAATTTGAATTACGCATTCCAAGTGGCGCACAAAGTGGTCTTAAGATTAATGCTGGGTTTGTTGTTCCTGCGGGTGGTGAGGCAAGCTTTACGATTGATTTTGATTTGCGAAAATCAGTTCATGATCCGCTAGGTCCGCCAGGTGTAAATGATTACATCCTACGTCCATCACTGAGAATGGTAGATAATAGTGCAACAGGTACTTTGTCAGGAACTGAAGGCAATCTGCCACCACAAATGCGACATTGCTGAAGGCAAAAATTTGACCATAAGCAGATCTTCATATTGGGCCATATAATCGTGGTCTGTCCCTGATTGTTCCATAACCCTACCGTGCACTGGGCCGGACGACTAGTCGGGTGACAGACCCCGGCACCGTCGGCAGCTCGGGCTCGGGCCCGGGCTCGCCGATGAAGTAGCCCTGGGAATAATCGATACCCAGATCCTTCACCCTTCGTTGCACGGAATCGGAGTGGACGAATTCGGCCACCGTCTGCATGTTCAGCTTGCGGGCGAAGTTGACGATGCCTTCGGTGAGGATGGCGGCGCTGGGATCGGAGTCGAGCTCGCGGATTAGGCTGCCGTCGATCTTTATGATGTCTACCTTGAGTCGCAGCAGGTGCTCGAAGTTTGAATAGCCGCTGCCGAAATCGTCTATGGCGATCTTGCACCCCAGGCTCTGGAATTCTTTGACAAAGGCGTCGGCCCGTTCGTAATTCCTGATGATTTCCGACTCCAGTATCTCGAACACGGCCCGTTCGGCCAGCCCGTATTCCACAAGCTTGTCCTTGATAAATGCCGTCGTATCCGGGTCCGCTATGTCTTCATAGGCGAGATTGATGGAAAACTCATCGTGCCTGTCTTTGAACACCTCGAACACCTGTTCCACCATCATCACAGTAATGGACCGATGGAGTCGTAGCTTCTTGGCGATGTGCAGGAACTGGCCAGGCAGCACCAACTGACCCTGCTCGTCCAACATCCGAGCCAGGCACTCGAATTTTTCGATCTCGCCGGTTCTGTTGTTGTAGATCGGCTGAAAATAAGGGCGTATGCGTCGCTCCTGGAGCGCGGCCTTGAGACGCTTGGCCCAGAGCAGGTTCTGCTCATATGCCTCCGGTATGCGTAGCATGGGGTCGTAGATCCGGTAGGGCTGGTCTTCGCTACGTGCGGTTTTCAGCGCCATGTTGGCGAACGGTAATAACCGCAGCAGGTTATTTTCAGCCGATTTCTGATCGTCGGAGGTCGATGCGGTATCCGCCGCACCCATGGTCACACTCAGGCCGACATCCTGCTCATCCCACTTGTACATACATGCACCGGAAAAGGCGGACAGGGCGTTCAGGCAGCCTTCCAGCGCAGCCAGGCTCATGACTTTTGGGATCGAAATGGCGAATTCGTCGGCTGGCATCCGATAGAGCACGGTCTTTCTGCACTCCGGCATACCCTTCAGGAAGGCCTGAAGATTTTTGGCGAAACCCTTGAGCACAGCGTCGCCGCACTGGTCTCCGTAAAAATCGTTGATCTCCCTGAACGAATCGACATTCAGTAGGATCAGCGTCTCCTGCCTGGGGGTTTTTAGCTCCTGTAATAGCCGCGCGCGGTTTGGAAGGCCGGTGAGCCCGTCGGTATACAAGGTCTCCAGCAGGCGCATGATCCCGGCGACGATGTAGAGGATCAGGGTGGAAAGCGCCAGCAGGATCGCCCCCGTCACGAAGACGATCCGGTAGTTGCTTTCACGCATGGGTTCGAGCACCGAGTCAATTTCGTCGCGGGGCACGCTGATACCGAAAATCATGCCAGCCACGGTCTTGGAAAAAAACAATGCGTACTCCTGCTCCTCCACCCGCAGCTTCATGGTCTGCATGGGGATGCGGAAACGGTTGCCCACCAGCCTGGCTGGCGGCCAGGCGTAGCTCGTGAACGCCTGCCCGGAAATCTGCTCCAGCAGGGGCTGAGAGGCGAGGGATTCCTGTTCGGAGAGTCCGGACAATTTGCGGTTCTTTTTGTCTATAAGGAAGGAAAAACTGCTCGGCGTGATGTCCACCTCACTCACCAGCTCGATGATCTCGTCCGCACGCCAATCGGTGGTGGCGAGTCCAAGGATACGACCGTTCTCGTCATTCATGAAAGTGGACAGGGTAATGACGGCGGTCTTCAACAGGGGAGTGTAATATGCAGGAGTCCAGTAGAAGGGCTCTGGACGGGCCTGGTTGCGATCCCAATCCAGGGGCAGAGCCCGCCTGTACCACTCGCTGCTCAGATAGTCGTCGAGCGCGCCATCGTTTGCCCAGTTCAGCTTGATGCGGTCGTTTTCCCAATAGGCATAGGACCCGAACCGAGTGGCATTGGGGTCGAACACCTGTGGATCGAACCAGATGCCGCCTCCCACGGCTTCCTGGAAATCGCCGATCCTGCCCCGCAAGGCGGTGCCCATCTCGCGTGTGAGACGATGTCCCGAACGCCCATTCATCCGGTAGAAGAGTTCTCCCAGGCGGGCCAGGTCTGTGGTGTTCTTCTCCATCAGCTTGTGGTGGGCGTCGATCCGATCCATGTTCGCGTGGAAGCTTTCCTCGATCTGGCCCAGTCGCAGATCGGACATGGCGCGCTGGGAATAATCAAGATTCAGGGACGACATGATTCCCATACCTGCCATGAACAGGCTCACCAGCAGGAACAGGATCAGCATGACGAACTTTTTCAGAGATATCATGCCCAGCCCGCCCATTTAGTGTCTTTGTTCCAGAATGCGTCGGATCTGCTGCTGCGCGAGCTCTATCCGGGCAGGGTCGAGCGCCTGCGCTAGCCGCTTGCGTTGCTCCTCAGCTTCCCGATCCCCCGCCAGGGCGGCCACGCTGAGCCAGACATAGGCCTGTGTCTCGTTCTTGGGTACAATCGTTCCCTCGGTGTAGAGAATACCAAGCCGATACTGGGCATCGGTGGCCCCCTGATCCGCAGCCCGTTTCAGCCAGTTCTCGGCACGCTCCCCGTCCACTTCGGCGTCTTTTCCCAGCGCGTACATCTTGCCCAGTTGCGTCTGGGCAGCGGCGTAGCCTTGTTGAGCGGCGCGCGCGAACCACTGCCGTGCCTTGTCATAGTCGCGTTCAGTACCTTCTCCCCGGTAATAGTTTAAACCGGCGTGGTACTGAGCCTCCGCCAGCCCCTGTTCCCCGGCCTGCCGGAACCACCGTAATGCCTCGCGGTCGTCGCGGCTCACATCTTGACCTTTCTGATACATGCGTCCCAGATGAAGCTGGGCCTCCGGCAGGCCCTGGGCCACCGCCAGTTTGGTCCACTTCAGGGCTGCATCAGGGTCGTTCACGGTGCTGGAGACCACCCCCAGGTTGTATTGCGAGCGGGCGTCACCCTGCTGGGCGGGCGGCTCACAGGCCGCCTGGGCTTCGCGGTAGTTCTTGATGCTGAACAGCAAATAGCAGTTTTCCGCTGCCTTGGTGCCGATCCGGGGTTGCGCCTCGGCGACACGGGTCGCGAACTCTTCCACTACCGGTGAACAGGAGTAAGCGTATCCCCGTTTCAGCTTATTCAGATTGGCTTCGTTCGCGGACTTCGTCGCATAGCGCCCGGCGATCTCGTCGCACCGCCGGTCACGCTCCGTTCGCACACGAGCCAAATGATCGGCCTGCGCGGGATTGTTCGCATGCTTCTCCAGGTAGCGGGTCAGCGGGTCTATGCGCTGTTGATCGAACAACGACTGAACCTCTCTCGTCTCGGGATCCATATCGTGCCTAACAATATCCACGCATCCCACGAGAAAGACCGAAATTAACACTAGTGGGATGGTTAACCGCATTGCCAGTCCTTCGAAAGAGAAATGGTCGGATGGTACTTGCTTTAGCCCATCGGAAACTATTGACCCGCCTAAAAATGTAACATTGATGATTGACTGTATTATCTGATCTTTATTATCACTATCATCATTCTGTATTTTATCCAATGGAACTTCATCGATATCATCATAATTACTACTATATTGTTCGCTATCTGTGCCGTATCTCTCTTTTTCAGTATGGGCGGGTGTTAATTCGGATTTCTGTAAAATCTTACCTGCGTGTAAGTTTGATTTAATAGTTGAAAATGGATCAGATATTGTTGCACTGGCAGTAATGTATGGATCAAAATCATATGTATCATCTATGTGATTTTTTTCTTCTAGATGGGCATCTAAATCACCAGCTATTTTATGAGCATCATTAGGATATTCATTTTCTGGAGCTGGCTTTGAGGGAATATTGTCAGACATATTGCTCAGTTACCTGTATACACTAACGATGATTTATCTATCATAAAAATATATTACTAAACTAAGTTGAATATAAATTATGCCTAATTTTCAATCATTTGCGTAAAAGTATCATGATTCATATTTTGAATATGAATACTTAATATAGTATAAAGATGGATTAGCGGGGGCATTTGAACCAAAACATACGCTTTTGATTTCTCTAGCCTCCTTAAAGAAAAAAAGGGGGGCAGCCCCTAATAATTTTATAAATTTCATGTAAAAGGTCGATAGATGCAAGCTATGCGAATATTACAAGTACTCATACTCTCTATACTGCTACATGCCTGTGCGAGCGTGCCATAACAGAGTGTCCACCTGGTGCTCTGGATAAACCGGAGTGTCCGCCTGCAGATGCTATTGAAGATGAAACGATCAACGATATCTATGAGATACGGTAGTAATTACGGACACTCATAAAATCAATTGACACTTGCTTACCAAATTTGTACACCCATACAATCAATCAGCAAAGGACAGCGCTATGCCAAAACCAAGGAAGTCATTGGTGTCAGTGCGAGAAATACTTTCTGAATAGTTAGTAAACACTAAACACAGAAAACATGAGGGCAAACAAGAATTGCTCATGGATAGCTGTAGCCTAAAAAACCGAAAGAGAGAAAGAAAGTAAGCAGAAAGCCATATTTTAAAGTAAGACGGTTACTACCTGTAAATATTTATAGAAGGTTGGTAGAAAAACCTGTTTTTTTTGTCTTTAAACGTTGGGTGTCTTGTTTATTGCTGGTAATAGCTGACATTCAGGGAGTTAGTGTTGATGGCAAAGATTGGCAATATATGCCATAATTAATTACAGAGGTGATAATTATGGCAACCATGAACGTTTCTTTACCGGATCCAATGAAAGAATGGGTTGAAGATCAAGTCGGTGGCGGTTTGTACAGTAATGCTAGTGATTATGTGCGTGATTTAATTCGTCAGGATCAGGATGCTCAAAACAAGCGCGAACTACTTGTAAAAGCATTGCAAAAAGGTGAAAAAAGTGGTGTTTCAAAACGAACTTTAGATGATATCTGGAATGACGTAAAAGCAAGTAAACGGTGAAATATCAACTAACGGACGAAGCCGACAGGGATGTTGAAGAAATTCTTGCGTATTCAGTAAATAGTTTTGGAGTAGCGCAAACAGAGCATTACTTTGATGCACTAAAAGAGTGTATCGAACTACTAGCTGATAATCCAAATATAGGGCACAGCGCAGAAGAAATCCTGCCTGAATATTTACGCTTCCCATACGAAAGTCATGTCATTTTCTATAAAAAACTTTCCGCATCAATTCTTGTGGTGAGGACTCTTCATGAACGTATGGATCCAGAAAGGCATCTTTAAACCCTATATTGAAGACCTTTAAAGATTTGGCTTCAATTGACCAGAACACCACAAAGACGACGTTGGTGGAATATACCTGGTTGAGAAAAAATACTACAAAGGAGACCTTGGCAGAATAACTCTGACAGAGAAGAGCAGACCATTTATAGGCTCAAATAAAACATATTTATAGAATTAAAGTAGATATTAATGTTGACAATACATACCTGACATTATATAAATACACAAAAGCGCTGATTTGAACCAGATTG
>QNFP01000090.1 GCA_003645535.1 Gammaproteobacteria bacterium
ACATCGGTCATCAGATCCTTGACTTCGATCAGCTCAAGGGGGATGCGCAAATCCGGCTTATCACTGCCGAAGCGCGCTATCGCATCAGCGTGACTCATCATCGGAAAGTCGCCTAACTCTACGGACATAAGCGACGAAAACACATGGCGCAGCATATTTTCCGTAATTGCCATAATTTCCTGCTCAGAAATAAATGACGCTTCGATATCTATCTGCGTAAACTCCGGCTGCCGGTCGGCGCGTAAATCTTCGTCCCGAAAACATTTGGCAATCTGATAGTAACGATCAAATCCTGACACCATTAACAGCTGCTTAAACAACTGCGGCGACTGCGGCAGGGCAAAGAACTTGCCGCCATGGGTGCGACTTGGCACCAGATAATCACGTGCACCTTCAGGTGTAGCACGCGTTAAAATTGGCGTCTCGATATCGAGGAAGCCCTCGTCGTCGAGAAAGTTGCGGATCGCCGATGTGACCTTTGATCGAAAATAAAGATTGCTCTGCATCTCCGGGCGGCGCAAATCCAGGTAACGATATTCCAGACGCACCTCCTCGCCAACCCGAGTGTGTTCATCCAGCTGAAACGGCGGCGTTGCAGCGGCATTGAGAATTTCGACAGCGGTGGCATACACTTCCAGTGTGCCGGTTTTCATTTCTGGATTAACCGTTTCATCGGTTCGAGCCCGAACAAGACCAGTAACACGAAGCACATACTCCCCTCGCACGCGATCCGCTGTCGCAAAATGTTCGCCACTGTCAGGATCAAAAACTACCTGCACAATCCCTTCCCTATCTCGCAAATCGATAAAAATGACCCCACCGTGATCGCGACGTCGGTCAACCCACCCACACAGGGTCACTTCGCTACCAATAAAAGAAGGGTCGACAAGACCACAATAACTAGACCGCATATTCATACTGTTCCTATCTAAAGGTATTGCTCAAGGTGCACTCAAGGTACTACCGCGCATTATTAACATCACGTACATATTAATTACATATAAACGACATCAGTTCGATATCGGCTGCTACTCGCCCGACGCGGACTTACTTTTACTTTTTGGGGCTGGCGAACTTGCAGCTTTGGTTTCGCTTTTCTTACTACCGCTATCACCCGAGTCCTTCTTTTCACCCCCCTCCCCTTTGGGCTTTTGCTCTCCGCTCAGGTTTTTCTTGTTCCCTGTTTTAAAATCTGTTTCATACCAGCCGCTGCCACTCAGTCGAAATGCACTGGCGCTAACTTTTTTCTTGAGCGCAGCCTTGTTGCACTCTGGGCACTTCTTCAAAAGTGCATCGGAAATCTTTTGAATGACTTCCAGCTCATGCCCACATGCTTTACAGAGATATTCATAAATTGGCATACAGGTAGCTCTCCGGGTTGGCCTTGCCAGGCAAACTGTCCTTTCAAGGGATTCGAAAATGGCGCGCATTATAACCTACCAGCCGGAAACCAAAACACCCCGCATCGAGGCAAACATAACTACCCAATAAATAGTTACCAGTCGCGCAAACTACTGCACCCAAAGGTTATGGAACCTCTGATCAAGTCATGAACTCACATTTTGCACCCAGAATATCCAGCTTCTTCGTTGTAAATTTTCGCAATAGCTTGCTATTACGTGCAATTTTCGCCTTGAACCTGAATATTCTGAATTACAACCTGCTTCGTCCAGACTTAATCAGAGGTTCCTTATCTAAGCTTTATCCCCTCAAAGTTGATATTAGCCTTAAAAATACCGCTTTTTTCTCAAAAATGCTTGCGAGGCATTAGCGAATACTATATATATGACACCCGAGTCAGGAAGCTTTCTGTAACGGTAGTTCTACACTGGTTGCCGGCTCATAAACTCGCACTTTTAACCACATTTAAATATACAGGTAACTCCCCATGGCAGCCAAAAAACCAACCAAGAAAAAAGCTCCTGCCAAAAAGGCACCAGCTAAGACCGTAGCTAAGAAAGCTCCAGCTAAGAAAGCTCCTGTTAAGAAAAAGGCACCTGCTACAGCTGCACCCGCGCGAAAGATAACCGCTGTTAAAGAAAAATACACCAAGGCCCAGATCATCACTGAACTGGCGGAAAATACAGGTCACAGCAAATCTCAAATTCACACCGTTCTCGATGAGCTTGCCGTGATCATTGAAAGGCATATCAAAAAACGTAGTGTTGGGGAGTTTTCACTACCCGGCTTGCTGAAAATCAAAACTGTTAGAAAGCCAGCACGAAAAGCTCGCAAAGGCGTCAACCCCTTCACTGGTGAAGCAACTACATTCAAAGCGCGCCCCGCCAGTACCGGCGTTAAAGTCACTGCGCTGAAACGACTGAAGGATATGTCAAACTAGCTCGTTCGTTCCAAACAACTAAAACTGGTAGAGCCCCGCTGGGGCTTTATCAGTTTTAGGTTTAACTAGCCAATGGCCACCACCTTCCTTCACCGTTGTTAACTGCCCTGTTAGCTGCCCTGTTAACTACCTCTGCTTCAAGCCTCTTACCTGAAAACAGTACCTTGAAAACAGTACCTTAAAAGCCATACTTTAAGAGCGGTAGTTAAAAACCAGTTCTCTAAGAATAGCGTACAGAAGGCGAAAAGCCTTGCTACCAATGTAATCCGGTGCCACTCAATGCCTTGCGCAGCACCTCGATTCGGTCAGCAAAGGCGTTGCCCTTATATTCCTTCATTGCAACCGCACCCCATACCGGGCCAGGCCATGCGGAGTCGCCAACGAAGCGGGCAATGTGATGAATATGCAACTGCTTAACCACATTACCCAATGCAGCGACATTCAATTTGTCGGGCCTAAAGACTCCCATCAGTGCATGTGCGAGCATCCTCGACTCCTCAAGTAAGCTCTGCTGATCCCCTTCGCTTAACTCATAAATCTCACTCATATTCGCCCGCTTTGGCACCAGGATACACCATGGAAAATTGCTATCCCGATGCAATAGCAACACCGATAGCGGCCATTCGCCAATAATATCCGTATCATTTTTTAATCTGTAATCCAGCTCAAACATTTCAAGCCCTCTATACCCATTGACCGTAGCACTTTAAAATAGCAGCAGCATAACCTCACACACTATCTATCGGAATATTTTTATGCGTGCTAGCCATTTTTTACTTGCTACTCAGAAAGAAACCCCGGCAGACGCCGAAGTCATCAGCCATCAACTGATGCTCCGCGCCGGCATGATCAGGAAACTTGCATCGGGCTTATATACGTGGCTGCCGCTGGGTTTGAAAGTACTACGCAAAGTGGAAAGCATAATCCGCGATGAAATGGATCGCTCCGGCGCCCAGGAGGTGCTTATGCCCGTGGTACAACCGGCTGAGCTTTGGCAGGAATCTGGACGTTGGGATCAATACGGTCCAGAGTTACTTCGCCTCGATGACCGTCACCAGCGCGCCTTTTGTCTGGGTCCAACCCACGAAGAAATTATTACCGATCTAATCCGCCACGAGATTCGCAGTTACAAACAACTACCAGCCAACTTTTATCAAATTCAAACCAAGTTCAGAGATGAAATCCGGCCGCGCTTCGGCGTAATGAGGGCGCGCGAATTTATCATGAAAGATGCTTACTCCTTTCACCTTGATAGTGCCAGCCTGCAGGAAACCTACGATGTTATGTACGCCACCTACACGCGTATTTTCGAGCGACTGGGCCTCAATTTTCGCCCGGTACTGGCTGACACGGGCAGTATAGGTGGCAGCCATTCTCACGAGTTTCATGTACTTGCGGAATCAGGCGAGGATGCTATCGCCTTCTCGACAGAGAGCAACTACGCAGCAAATGTTGAGATGGCTGAAGCACTCACTCCCGCAGGCACACGTCCGGAACCAACACAGCAACTTGAAGAGGTCGCCACTCCCGGACAGCACAGTATTGAAGAGGTCTGTGCATTCCTTGACTGCCCAGTCGAGACCACGGTAAAAACGCTGATTGTTAATGGCGAAAACGATGGTGACCTGGTAGCCCTGGTACTGCGCGGCGATCACACACTTAATGAAATAAAGGCGGAAAAGCTTCCCGGTATAGCAAACCCACTGAGTTTCTCCACACCCGAACAGGTACTATCCACCATTAATTGCAATATTGGTTCGCTGGGCCCGACAAATCTATCCATACCGGTTATTACAGATCGTAGTGCTGCGCACTTAAGTGACTTCACCTGTGGTGCTAATAAAGATGGTTTCCATTTGCGCGGGGTTAACTGGAAAAGAGACTGCAGTCTCGGAACAATTGCCGATATACGCACAGTCGTAGCAGGCGATCCCAGTCCCGATGGCCTGGGCACGCTGGAAATTAAACGCGGCATCGAAGTCGGACATATTTTTCAGCTGGGCACCAAATACAGTGATGCAATGAACGCGACGATTCTTACCGAGTCTGGTAAAAGCAAGGTCATGACCATGGGCTGTTATGGCATCGGCGTGACCCGAGTGATCGCTTCAGCTATTGAACAAAACCACGATGAACGAGGTATTATCTGGCCAGAAGCGATCGCACCTTTTACGTTGGCAATCATACCCATCAACGCTCACAAATCTGCAGCCGTCCACGACGTCAGCGAAGATCTGTACAGGCAGCTGTGCGATGCTGGTTACGATGTACTACTGATGGACGAAAAGAAAGCGCGGCTTGGGGTTATGCTGGCCGACATTGAACTTGTCGGCATCCCCCACCGCCTGGTGATTGGCGATCGCGGCCTGGAAAATAACTGCGTTGAGTACCAGCAACGCAGCGATGCTAATTCTATTAATATTAATCTTGATGAACTTTTATCTTTTCTCGCCAGCAAGATAAGCCGCTCTTAATTGATATGCACACAATAGCTCAGCAAGGCAGGTCGCTCCAGACATCACTAGCAGCTGTTCTACTAATAGTTTATACAACGCTACCCGACCACGCTGCTGCCCCGAGGACGTAGTTAGTGGGAACATAGTTAGTGGGAACATAACCAATGGGAACATCGCCAGTGGGAACGGAGGTCAGGAGCTATTGATTCACGCTAGTCACTACTGCAGGGATGAAGCAATGGCCCTGGCCAGCTGGTCAAGCAGTTTAATCTCGGCGTCGACAAGACTTGCGTACCCATCACTAGCCTGAACCTGAGTTTGCGAAAACTCATAACGCTTTACTTTCTCGTCACCTTTGAGATCGCTTACCGACCAGCTAGCCACCAGGTGGGCACGACCATCCAGGGTGCCATGAAATTCATCCACACGCAGGTCAACCCGGGAATCCCACTGAGATTTTTGCGCCTCATTAACGCTTAGTGGGTAACCCAGTTCATTGGAAGTTTGCGCGCCCACGTAGTGCCAGATACCGCGATTGAGAGGCTCAACCCAGAGATGATATTGGGCTTCGCGTACCTGATTATCAGCCACCTGCACAATAATACCTGCACGATCCAGATAAGAAGCAACTGACACCCGCCCCCAACCGATAGCAGGAGCATTCTCGGCGGATGGCGATACAGTTTTGATATCCGTCCGCAGCAAGAAATATTTAGATTCCGGTGGGCTACTGGCACAGCCGGCCGTCACCAGGGTCAGGGCCAGGCTCAGAGCCAGAGCCAGGGCCCGCAACAATATCCTTACCTTCATAGCAGCACCTCCGGTTCAGGGTCGGGCCTGATCGTCTTTGGGAAAATAAGCAAACTGGGCTGCTTTTCAAGAGTAGTCGAGAGCCCATCCAAACCCTGGAGGGTAAGGTTTAACTCGGCCAGGGCGCGAGCCAGGTCATCATAAAACTCGGAACCTGATGAAAACGACTCGAGTGTGCGAGTCAGTTCAGACATCGTCTTCGTCAGCGCCTGCGGCATGGATTGCACCTTATCACTGGCAAGAAGTTCTCGCAGTTCTTTCACCGTGCCATCCAGTCCGGCAAGCGTGCGGTTGGCAGACTCAACGGTGGCTTCAACGGGTAAACCATTTAATTTATCAAGTAATTGTGAAACCTTAACCTCAATCCGCTCCAGGCCAGTCTCGATAGTGGGGATAGTGGTATAACCGTTGAAATCTCCAGGGGATGCGGAAGTCTCATTGGCATAAAAATCGAAACTAATCAACTTGCTTCCGGTCAGCAAATTTCCGGTAGCCAGAGTACCTCGCAGGCCATTTCCAACACCCGTTTTCACGGCCTCGATCAGCTGATCCGTCACAACTTGTGTATCGCCAAGGCCCAGTCGACCAGCTTCAAGCTTGATTAACACCGGTATCGCGGAACCCTGCCCCGCTATTCCTCCTCCAGCTGCGAGAGCATCAATCATAATTCTTTCAACCACGCCAATGTTAATACCTCTGAATAGTATTGGCGCTCCTGGCAGCAGCCCCGCCAGGGATTGCTTAAATCGCACAACATAGTAGGTATGATATTGATAACGCTTCTGGGCTGCACTGTCGTAACTGCCATAAAGCACAAATTCCGTCTCGTTGTCCACAGCAGCGCCCGCTGGCAGACCTTCGGGGACACCAAATGTGACACCACCCTGCAGGAGTGACTGCAGCGATCCGATATTGACCTTAACGCCGTCAACTCCGGCATCGACATGAATGCCGCTAACATTCCAGAAACGCGTCGCATCATTAACTAACACGTCGTAGGGTGCATCTATAAAAACCTGATGCCGAAACGTTTGATTATCACTGTCGAACTCAGTACTTTCCACCCGCCCTACCGCGTGGTCCTTGAATAAAACTGTCGTACCTGCACCAATAGATCCGGCCTCTTCACTAATAAGAGTTAAACGCAGTCCCGGCTCACCAACTGGCGTAACAGGAATATCTTCGAGGCCTTTAAAATCGCGGCGCCCCTCCTTGCCTTCGCCTGGATCCAGTTCGATATAAGCGCCAGAAACAATAGTGCCCAATCCAGACACTCCCGATGTGCCAAACCGCGGTCGCACCACCCAAAAACGAGAATCCTCCCGCAACAGGGACTTTGCAACCGGATCAAGCTGGACAACTAAAACCACACTATCCAGATCTTCACCAAGCGTCACGCTTTCGACAATACCTATCTCGACACTACGCGCTTTAATGCGAGTTTTACCCGCCTCAATACCTTCAGCAGTTGCAAAGGAAATGCTAACTTCCGGGCCTTTGTTAAGCGCTGTATGAACCGCCATCCATATACCCAGCAACAGCGCCACCAGGGGTACAAGCCAGATCGCGGGAACGCGGCGTTTTGTTGAAACCGTTGCATCAGCACTCATCATCTGCTCCTACTTCATCCCAGATAAGCCGTGGGTCAAAGCTTTCTGCCGCCAGCATCGTAACGATAACAACACCTGTAAATGCCAATATTGCCGCTCCCGGATGAATGACCAATATACCTCCCAGCTGAATAAGCGCCGCAAGAATCGCTACTACAAAAACATCAATCATCGACCAACGACCGACAAACTCTACGGCACGATACAGCACTGTGTGCTCCTGCGGTCGAGCAATCTTGCCCCGAGACGCTGTCCATACCAGTACAGATAGACCCAATAGCTTGCTCGATGGCACCAGTATACTGGCAATAAAAATAATTGCCGCCACAGGGTAGGAGCCATGATGCCAGAGCAACAGGACGCCACCCATAATGGTACTGGGCATCGCGGTGCCGAGCTGGTCTGTAACCATTATTGGCAAGAGATTTGCTGGAACATAAAGGATGGCGGCGGTGATCAATAACGCTGTAGTACGCTGCAAGCTACCTGGAACCCGAAGATGCAGATGACCGCCACAGCGGGGACAACACCCCTCGCTCACCGGTGTCAGCTTCATACACATATGACAGCTCGCCAGCCCCTTTGCTGCCGCGCTACCCGTCGGATAATCTGTCATTGCTGCGAGACCCTCTCGATAGCTTCCCACACCTGGAAACGATCCAGATTCGCGATAGCCCCTACAAAGCAAACACCAAAGGCCGCGTACGCCCAGAAGCCAATACCCAGCTCTACAGTCGCCAGGGCGGCAAGCTTGATCAAACTGACAATGACGCCAATCACAAACACTTCGACCATATCCCAGGGGGTGAGGCTAAAGATCACTTTTCCTGTTCCTTTGAGCCAATTTGCCGGCTGCTCCGTAGCCAGAGGTACTAGCAACACTATTATAGCGGCCAGCATAACTATGGGCATAATTACAATAAACCCCAGAACCAGAGCGGCGAGAACCACCAGGCCATCATTATAGAGAGCAAAAGCCGTTTCAGGCAGCGTCATTACGTTCCCTAACCCCGCTGACTGGAGCGAAAGGAAGGGATAGAAATTAGCAATGGCAAGAAGCACGCTGGCGCCGACAGCAAAAGCAAGGGAACGCGAAAACCCGTCGCGGGGTTTCCTTGACAGAACATGCTTACAACGAGGACAGGCAGCACGCTCGCCCTCCGCCAAAGTCGGAATATCAACAGCCAGATCACATTCCGGACAGGCTATCAAATGGGTCATGGTGAGGTGGCTGCCCCCTGACTTGATCCCGTCGGGGGAGTTGCCGGTGGAGTCCAGCCACCACCCAGGGATTTGTAAAGCTGGATAACAGCATTGAGCGCCTGCTGTGTCGATGAACTTTCATTAAGTTGCGCGGAAAAAAGAGTTCGCTCCGTTTCGAGAACCTCTAAAAAGTCTACTACGCCGGCATCGTAACGAGCACGAGAAAGTCGGGCTGCATTGCGCGCGGCCACGACCTGACGCCCATAGGCAGCATTTTCTTCACGGAAAGTACGCACCGCCACCAGAGCATCCGCCACTTCTCGAAAGGCCTGCTGCAAAGTCGCCTCATATCTATTCAAGGCCTGCTCTGTACGCGCTCGCTGTGCATCGGTCTGGGCTTTTAGCTGCCCCCAGTTGAGGATCGGCGCAAAAATATTACCGGCAATACCCCAACTCTCGGCGCTACTATCGTTGAGATCGGAAAGATCGTCACTGATAGCACCATAGCTGCCAGTGAGCGAAAGAGATGGGTAGCGGAGGGCTTCCGCGACGCCAATTCGGGCAGTCTCGGCGTGCAATTGCTGCTCAGCAGTGACGACGTCTGGCCGCCGCTGCAACAATTCAGACGGTAATCCAGTAGGCACATCAGGGAGCATTTGCTGCTCCTGAATAGCAAGCCCGCGTGCAATTGCACCCGGATTACGCCCCAATAGAATCCGCAGCGCATTCTCTGTCTGGGCTACCTGTCGCTCAAAAGAGGCAACCGCAACTTCCGCGAAAGCAAGCTCGGTCTGCGCCTGATTTACATCGAGTTCAGGAACCGTGCCTTTATCAAAACGCGCCTGGATGATTTCGAGATTGTGCTGGCGAGTCTCAACCGTACTCCGCGAGATGACCAGTCGTTCATCCAGGTCCCGCAACAGCATATACCCGCTCGCTACGTTGGCTACTACACTCAGCGTGACACTACTGTAGGCAGCTTCTGTGGCGAGCAGGTCCGCCCTCGCACTCTCAGTAGCCCGGCTCAACTTACCCCACAGATCTAACTCAAAGGAAAGATTTCCCATTAAGGCAAAGTTATTTCCAGTACTGGCTCCGGGCACTAAAAACTGGCTTTGCTTACCACGTGCGGCACCACCGGTCACATCAAAAAAAGGAAATTGATTTGCTCGTACGCCAGTAAACTGTGCGCTCGCCTGCGCTATACGCGCCGCCGCCACACTAATATTCTTATTCTCGGCCAGGGCAGCGCCAATAAGCCCCTGTAATTGTCGATCATGAAACACATCCCACCAGGGCAGGTAGGCAATACTCTCACCTTTACTCTCCTGGCCATCTTCCGGAAGCTCATCCTGAATCTCATCCTGAATCTCATCTTGAATCTCATCTTGAGAGACATCCCCGCTAGCGGCTTGCTGCGGGTACTCACCGGGCACATCGAGCGCAGGCCGCTCGTAGTCAGGAGTGAGGGTGCAGGCGGAAATCAGCACGCTAAAAACAAACAACAGACGAAAGCTGTGACCACGCATCTAGGGCTTTTCCTCGGCGCCTTGCTCGGGCTCAGCGAGCGGCGCGGATTTACTACCACCCAGATAGCGTTCCACCGCCACAAACATCGCCGGCACCAGTACCACTCCGACCACGGTGGCGACTAACATGCCACTGAATACCGTCATGCCCATGATTTTACGTGCTTCAGCACCGGCACCACTGGCAACCAGCAGGGGCAGCACACCGAGAATGAACGAGAAAGCAGTCATTAAGATAGGGCGAAAACGTTGTTGAGCCGCCACCAGCGCTGCCTCGAGAGCAGGCTTGCCCTTGTCCATTTCCATCTTGGCAAACTCGACAATGAGAATAGAGTTTTTTGCCGCCATGCCGATCAACATTACTAACCCGATCTGCGCAAACACATTGTTCTCGTAACTTTCACTCATCATGCGCGCCACCCACAATCCGCCAACAGCGCCAAACACAGCTATCGGTGTGCCCGCTAACACCGACAGGGGTAGTGACCAGCTTTCGTACTGAGCGGCCAGTATCAGAAAGACAAATACCAGTGCCATGATGAAAACCGTGGTACCGCTGCCCTCGGCGGCCTTCTCCTGAAAAGACATCCCACTCCAGGCATAGGACATGTCGTCGGGTAGCACCTCAGCAGCAACTTCCTCCAGCGCAGCCAGGGCCTGTGCGGAGCTATAACCCGGTGCGGGCTGGCCAGCAACCTCAGCAGAGCGGTAAAGATTAAAGCGGTTAGTAAACTCCGTACCACTGGTATTACTCGTATCGACAAGGGTTGACAGCGGCACCATGCCGCCCTCGGCATTGCGCACGTAGAAAAAGCGTATGCCATCAACATCTGCACGATATTCAGGCTCGGCCTGGACAAAGACTTTGTATAGCCGGCCAAAGCGGTTGAAATCGTTTACGTAAGCACCACCAAGAAATGCGCCTATCGAGGTATTGAGATCCTGTAATGAAACCCCGAGTTTAAGCGCCTTGGCATCGTC
>QNFP01000091.1 GCA_003645535.1 Gammaproteobacteria bacterium
TGCCGGACTCAGTTTATCCACTCATGGTTATGTCGCTAACCTGGCGCACAGTGTTTTGCTGGCCGCTGATAAACCAGAGGAATCGGCTGGGCAAATCTACAACTGTGGGGATGAAACTCAATATACGATGAGTCAGATTATTGAGGTGGTTGCTGCGAAAATGAATCACAAATTTGAACTGATCAACATGCCCTACGAACTGGCGCTACCGGCGCGGGCGTATGTGACCGGACCCTCGACTCATCACCGCTTGATGGATATCAGCAAGATCAAAAGCCAGCTGGATTACCGGGATGTAAATCCCGTTGATGAAGCCCTGGGGCTAACGGTGGACTGGTTGCTTGAAAATCGACCGGCACCTGGCGGCGATCTGGAGGAGCGTTTGCAGGACCCTTTTAATTATGAAGGTGAAGACCGGATCATTGAGGCCTGGCAGCAAAGCCTTGAAAAAGTTGCTCAGGTGCCCTTTGAGATTGCCAGTCACCGACCCCATCCCTATGCGCATCCAAAAAAACCGGGCGAACGTGACCATCGTAACCGTTAATTAAGCTCTTTTATTAAGCACTTTTTTTAAAGGAGCCGGCTTGTTTCTATAAACTCAGCATCCGAAATTATCGGTTTACTGTACGCTGCCCGTGGTTCGAACTCTTTTGGCACCCTTCACTGGTTTGGCCTTCAGGGCGTCGCGCTTCAATTTAGCCCGCGCATCGATAGCATTTTTCATGGCAATAAGCAGCCCGGTAATAAGGAATGCCCCTGGTGGCAAAATAGCGACTAAAAACCCATAACCCTCGCCAAAGATTTGCAGCGACCAGTCGGCAGCAGCCGGCCCAAATAGTAAGTCCATGTTGGCGAATAAGGTACCGCTACCGAGCACTTCACGAATAGCACCGAGTACCAGCAGCACGGCGCCAAACCCCGCGCCCATGAGTACGCCATCAGCAATAGCTGGCACAATGGAATTTTTGCTGGCAAAGGCTTCAGCCCGCCCAAGTATTGTGCAATTAGTGACGATAAGCGGGATGAAAATGCCCAGGATCTGATAGAGCTCGTAAGTGTATGCCTTCATCAGCATTTCGGTACAGGTAGTAAAGGTCGCAATAATCATTACAAAGGCAGGGATTCGTACGGCATCGGTCACACGGTGACGAATCAGCGATACCGTCGCATTCGATCCGGCCAGAACAACCAGTGTGGCCAGGCCGAGGCCCAGGGCATTGACCACTGAACCAGTCACTGCCAGTAAAGGGCATAAACCCAGTAATTGCACCAGCGCCGGGTTGTTGTCCCATAATCCATTGCGGGTGATTTCGCGGTAGGATATGTCACTCATCGTGTGTTTTCCTGGGGGAGTTTACTGTGAGGTTTATCCACAGTAGCGCTCTTGATTAGTTTCGTAATGCGCTGTCGATCTTCATCAAAATATTCCAGCACCCTTTTGACCTGGGCAACCACGGCGCGGGGTGTAATGGTAGCGCCAGTAAATTGATCAAAATTGCCGCCGTCCTTTTTTACCTGCCATTCGGAAAGCTCTGGATTGGTGAGTGATTTGCCGTCAAAGGCTAAAATCCAGTCACTCCTTTTTAAGTTTATTTTATCGCCCAGCCCCGGTGTCTCTGTATGGCTGAGAACCCGCACCCCGGCGAGGGTTCCATCCATATTAACGCCGGCAATTAAGCTGATGTCTCCACTATAGCCATCCGGTGCAATGGCGGGCACGATCAGCGCTACGATTTCACTATCTTTGCGGGCAACATTAACCTTGCCGCCTTTAATCAGGCCGAGCCTGGTCCAAAACTGGCGTGGTATCGATACCGTATCGGTGAGCATATCGTTGGTGTGCCGGCTGTTGGGAATAATTTCCAGAAGCGCTTTCTCCGCTGCACGTCGCTCAGATTCTTCAATTTGCTCGCGGGTGCCCAGATGGGTGCCAGCCAGCAGCAGAGCGGTAATCAGTGCGAACATTGCCAGCACCAAACTGTTAAACCCAATCGATTGTTTCAGCAAGACTTAATCCTTTTTCGCCGTATCTTGTTTTGAAGCATCTAATGTAGCTGTGCCACGATTTCGTTTGTCATGTCCGTAGGTGCGCGGCAGTGTGTAGTAGTCGATAAAGGGAGCTGCAAAATTCATAAGCAGCACGGCAAAGGCCACGGCGTCTGGATAATTTCCCCAGGCGCGGATAACGAATATCAGTATGCCAGTCAGAGCGCCATATATAAGTCGTCCTCGGTTAGATACTGCTGAGGTTACCGGATCAGTAACGATGAAAAATGCACCGAGCATGGTGGCGCCGCTCAGTAAGTGTAAGGTTGCCGGTCCATGACTGCCCGAACTGCCACCGTCATAATTCAGCCACGCCATGATAGTTAATGTTGTTAACATGGCTACGGGTGCGTGCCAGGTAAATACTCTTTGGTAAAGGAGGAAGCAACCACCGGCGAAAAATCCCAGGTTGACCCATTCCCAGCCAGCTCCAGCCCATCGGCCATTCACAAACCAGACATTCTGGTCGTAAAACTGCTCAACCAGCAGGCCGCTGCTATGCTTGAAAGAATCGAGGGGTGTGGCTGCGGTATAGCCATCAATCGCGGTGCCAGAAAATTGGAAAACAATCTGCAGCGATTCCCCTAATCCCGGTAAGACCTTGCCTTCCGGGAGGATGCTCTGTGCTACAGGCCATGTGGTCATTTCGATGGGGAAGGAGATCAATAGCACTACATAGCCCACCATCGCCGGGTTAAAGGGGTTGTAGCCCATACCGCCATAAAGGTGTTTGGCAATAATGATGGCAAAGGCTGTACCCACCACCACCACCCACCAGGGCACCAAAGGAGGCAGTGCCAAACCAATAAGTACTGCGGTTACCAGGGCACTGCAATCATGCAGATAAAACCACACCGGTCTTTTTCGCAAAGCGACAATGCTTGCCTCACAAACCAGGGCGGTGACACTGGCGATGGCGATATTGATTAATGATCCCCAGCCAAAATGCCACGACAGGGCGATGAGCCCCGGGACAGTAGCCAGCAAAAGCAGCTGCATGACCCGCTGCGTTGTCTGTGCAGCGTGCATATGTGGCGAGGTGATACGTTGCAGGGCCATCAGCTATCTGACTCTGCTGGCGTTTTCGCCAGGCCCTGTTCGACTTCTGCCTGCCGGACGGCTAATTTATCTTCCAGTTTAGTGACTGCAGTGGCGTAAGCTTCGATATTGTCGTCAGCGTCGGACTCAGCCTGCTTGAGGCGGTCGCGTGCTTTTGCCAGGCGCTTACGTAAGCTGTCGCACTGAAGTTGCAGTTTTTCCTGTGCGGACATTTCAGCTTGTTGAGCCGCTCTTTGCTGAGCCTGCTCAATAGCTAACTGAGCTCGATCCAGTGCCACTGTATCCTGGTTCTGGTTCTGGTTCTGGTGTTGAGTGCGCGCCGGAATTTCTGCTGTGTGGTTTTGCTGCTCCTTGCTGGTATCGTTGGAGTCTGTGTGCCTGGTCAACTGCTCGACCGCTTCGTTATGGCGCAGACGGGCTTGTTCCAAAGTCGCTTCGCGCGAAGCTCGTCGGGGATCATCCGCTGCACAAAGCTCGTGATTTGCTCTGGCTTTTGCCAAACGGCTTTCTGCCGCCATCACCGCTCTTTGCAAACGTTTGTGTTCTTCTTCTGGTGAGGGTTTCGAGCTGCGCACTCTGGCTAGCGCAGCGGCAACGACATCAGTGTCTTCTGTGTCGATATTCTCATTGTCCTGCGCCGAGAGTTTTGCCTGCTCAGCAGCCTTTTTGCGAGCTTCTCGTTTAGCGATTTTTTCCTGCTCGGCTTTGGCGAGGCGTTCCTGGTGATATTCAAATCGTTGGCGAGAACGGTCCGCCGCAATATTTTCCTGTTCCATTACCCGTATCTCGGCTTTGGCAGCACGGTAATACTGAACCAAGGGGATTTCACTAGGGCAGACATAGGAGCAAGCTCCGCATTCTATACAGTCGCCGAGATGATAAGCGGCCAATTTATCGTAGTCTTTTGACCTTGCATACCAGAACAATTGTTGGGGCAGTAACTTGGCTGGACAGACTTCCGCACAATGGCCGCAGCGTATGCATGCCTGAGGGATACCCTGTTGCGGGCTTTCTGCAGCATCGGCGGCGAGCAGGCAATTGGTGGATTTAATAACCGGGGCGCTGAGATCGTTGAGCGTATAACCCGTCATCGGACCACCCAGGATCAGTCGTTGGCAAAGAAACTCATCAAAGCCGGCGGCAGTAAGCAGGTGAACGGCCGGCGTGCCTATAAGTACTTCATAGTTACCGGGCGTGCGGCAACTATTCCCGGTTACTGTGGTGATGCGTGAAACCAGCGGTTCGCCTTTGCAAACCGCACGAAAGATAGCGTAGACGGTGCCCACATTCTGACAAACAATACCGAGTTCGGCAGGCAATTTGCCACTGGGCACCTCCTGTCCGGTAAGAATCTGTATTACCTGTTTTTCGCCGCCAGAGGGGTATTTGGTTGGGAACTCCACCAGCTCAATGGCAGTATCTTTGAGCAGCGGTTCCAGTGCTTCATAAGCCTCGGCCTTATTGTCCTCAATGCCAATGAGTATTTGTTCCGGGCGACCAAGAATATGGGCGAGGATATCAATGCCAGTTACGATGTCCTCGGTACGCTCGCGGATTAATATGTCGTCTGCGGTGATATAAGGTTCGCATTCAGTGGCATTGATGATCAGGGTGTCGATGCTTTGGCGGGGTTGCAGTTTTACCGCAGTGGGAAAGCCCGCACCGCCCATACCGGTGATCCCCGCATCTCTGATTATGGTAAGCAGTTGTGCGGGTGACAAAGATTGGTAGTCGGCAGGAGGCGGGCCTTCGACCCAGCGCTCATCGCCGTCGGAATGCAAAACAATACAGGGTGCACTCATACCGGAGGGGTGAGAGATGGGACGTTCTTCAATGGCCGCTATGGTTCCGGAAGTCGGCGCGTGTACCGCTGCACTGATAAAACCGTTGGGCTCGGCTATCATCTGGCCTTTGAGAACAGTATCTCCTGGTTTAACCAGCGGGAGTGCTGAGGCGCCAATATGCTGATTCAATGGCAGTATCAAAACATCAGGCATTGGCACGTTGCTAATAGCTCTTTGCAAGGACTGACTTTTATTTTCCGGCGGATGGATACCACCGTGGATGTCCCACGTCTTTTTCATTGGGAGCTTCTCATAGCGAGCGTGTCATTGTGAGTTTCTCATGCCGCCACATCCCCATGACGGTCAGTAGCGATAATGCCGGGCTTTTTCAGCAATTCGACAGAGGAGCGTGGTGTGCTCCAGTGCCAGTCAGCAAGCTCGCCGGGCACCGGTAGCATGTCGATACAATCTACCGGACAGGGTTCTACGCACAGATCGCAGCCGGTGCATTCCACAGCGATTACGGTGTGCATTAATTTTGCTGCTCCGAGGATGGCGTCAACCGGACAGGCTACTATGCACTTGGTGCAGCCAATGCACTCTGCTTCGCGAATATAAGCCACGGTTTTAACTTCAGCTTCTTCGCCGTGCTCTTCATCCAGTTCGGGAGCAGGTATGTCGAGCAGATTTGCCAGTGCGTTTATCGTCGCCTGTCCGCCGGGTGGGCAGTGATTGATAGCCTCGCCTTCATCGATAATAGCCTGAGCATAGGGTCGACAACCAGGGTGGCCACATTGTCCGCATTGTGTCTGGGGAAGTAGAGCGTCAATTTGGTCTACCAGAGGATTGCCTTCCACCTTAAAACGTATGGCGGCAAAACCAAGAATGGCGCCAAAGATAGCACTGAGTAGTACCAGTGCGATCACTGCGGTAAGCAATAATTCCAGCGCAGACATATCAGTCATGGCAGTTGAATGAAGCTGTTCATGGCTAAATTTATATCAGGGTTTATGCTGGGGTTTATGTCTGGATTCATATCGGGTTTCATACCAGACCAGCGAATCCCATAAAGGCTAAAGACACCAGACCAGCGGTAATCATGCCAATAGCGGCACCCTGAAAAGGTAAGGGAATATCCGCTGCGGCGAGTCGTTCACGCATCGCGGAAAATAAAATAAGTACCAGCGAAAACCCCAGAGCGGCGCCAAAACCATAAAGGCTGGATTCCATAAACGATCTGCTTTTAGCTGTGTTTTGAAGTGCGACACCTAGTACAGCACAGTTGGTAGTGATAAGTGGCAGGAACACACCCAATACGCGATATAGCAGCGGGCTGGTTTTTTCGATAAACATTTTGGTGAACTGTACGACCACAGCGATGACCAGAATAAACGCGATGGTCTTCAGGTAAGTGAGTCCCAGAGGCACTAATATCCACGCGTTGACCAGGTAGCTGGAAATAGCCGCCAGTGTCAGCACAAAAGTGGTCGCGCTGGCCATGCCGATGGCGGTTTCAAGCTTATTGGACACGCCCATAAACGGACACAGGCCCAGAAACTGGGCCAGGACAAAATTATTGACCAAAATGGTACTGATAAGAATGACTGCAAATTCTTGCATGGCTTTGGCCGTGTAAAGATGGATGCGTTAGTGCGCCTATTATCGGTTATCAGCTATTCGAACTAAAAGAATAAATAATCCATATTTTAGGCGATTTTGTAATATAACCCGCCGTTAATAGTCGGCATTATTTCAGCATTGTTTATGTGGTTATTAATTATTCTGAATAGGGTTTATCAGTCCCACTGAGTCAGGTGATCCGTTGGCCGGGCTGTGCACCGCTATCGGGCTCCAGCAAATAAATACCCTGGTCGTCGTCAGCAGCGGCCAGCACCATGCCTTCAGAAATACCAAAGCGCATTTTCCGCGGTGCCAGATTGGCAACCATAACCGTCAGGCGACCTTCCAGATCTTCGGGTTTGTAAGCTGACTTAATACCGGAAAATACATTGCGCGTTTCACTGCCGATATCCAGCGTTAACTGTAATAACTTGCCGGCGCCCTCGATATGACTTGCCGCGACTATACGGGCGACTCGCAAATCGACTTTGATGAAATCATCAAAAGTAATTTCGCTGGCAAGGGGTTCAATGCTCACAACGGATCCAGTAGAGGCTGCAGCCTGTTGCTCGCCGTCAACCATTGCTACGGGGGGTAATTCCTCGCGGCTAGCTTCAACCATAGCCTCGACTTTATCTTTCTCTACACGTTTGACCATGGGTTTAAAGACGTTAATGCGATGCTCAGTGAGTGGTTCGATGTTGATATCCCAACGTAGGTCATCGTTGAGAAATTCCTGTGCCTGTTCAGCCATAGCCGGCAGTACCGGCTTCAGGTAAATCATTAAAACTCGGAATAGATTGATGGCCAGCGAACAAATATCCTGTACCTCGGCTTCGCGGCCCTCTTGTTTAGCGACTTTCCAGGGTTCCTGGGCGGCAATGTACTCGTTAGCAGCGTCGGCGATGGCCATGATTTCGCGAATGGCTTTACCAAAATTGCGCGCTTCGTAGTGAGCGGCAATGGTTTCGCCTGCATCTACTGCCTGCTGCCACAATTCGGGATTAGTCACGCCAGGGGCCAATACGCCGTCGTTTCCATTGGTGACAAAGCGCGCACAGCGGCTGGCGATGTTGACAACTTTGCCCACCAGGTCACTGTTCACCCGTTGGATGAAATCATCGAGGTTGAGGTCCAGGTCTTCGACACCAGCGGACAATTTAGCGGCAAAGTAGTAGCGTAAATATTCTGGATCCAGGTGATCGAGATAAGTGCGTGCGTTGATGAAAGTGCCCCGCGACTTGGACATCTTTTTACCATTCACCGTAAGAAAGCCGTGTACGCAGACTTCATTGGGGGTACGGAAGCCAGTGCTTTGCAATATTGCTGGCCAGAACAGGGCATGGAAATTAACGATATCCTTGCCAATAAAGTGATACAACTCGGTACTTACATCCTTTGCCCAGAAGCGATCGAAGTCGATGCCCTCACGATCGCAGAGATTTTTGAAACTGGCCATATAACCTATAGGTGCATCCAGCCACACATAAAAATATTTGCTGGGCGCATCGGGTATTTCAAAGCCGAAGTAGGGGGCGTCACGACTGATGTCCCATTCCTTGAGTCCAGCATCGAGCCATTCGCTGAGTTTATTGGCTATCTCGTTACTGACATGACCGGCTCGAGTCCACTCCTTTAGGAAATCGCTAAATTCTGGCAGCTTAAAAAAATAGTGCGTAGATTCTTTGGCAACGGGTGTGGCCCCGGAAATGGCTGATTTGGCATCCAGCAGGTCTGTTGGCGAGTAGGTCGCACCGCAGGCCTCGCAGTTGTCACCGTATTGATCTTCGGCCTTACAACGGGGGCAGGTGCCTTTGATATAGCGGTCAGCCAAAAACAGATTTTTTTCAGGGTCGTAAGCCTGAGTGATTTTTCTTGTGGCAATATGCCCGTTGGCCTTGAGGCGGCGGTATATTTCTTCGGCTAAGACGCGGTTTTCTTCGGCATGGGTGGAGTGATAATTGTCGAATTCAATAAGAAACGCGGCGAAATCTTTTTCATGCTCGGCCTTGACGGTCTCGATTAGCTGCTCAGGACTAATGCCCAGCTCTTCTGCCTTGAGCATGATGGCAGTTCCATGAGCATCGTCGGCACAGACGTAGTAACATTCGTGCCCCCTTGCTTTCTGAAAGCGCACCCAAATATCGGTCTGAAGATATTCCACCAGATGGCCCAGGTGGATAGAACCATTGGCGTAGGGCAGGGCGCTGGTAACAAGGATTTCGCGGTGACTAGCAGGTATAGACGACATAGGTTTCTTGATTGTTAGCAGTTGGTTACAGGTATCGGGTTACGGGCAATGGTTTACGGGTATTCGGTTACAGGTAATGGCTTGTAGATAGTGCGTTTGTACTGATGGTTAATTTATAAATAGTTGGTTGAAAAATAAGGGCCGCAACTATAGCGGTTTTGCTGTTAATTTTCATTAAGCAGGTAGCGAGTAAGTTATGGTCGAGGCAGTAATCGAAAGTGGTTTGGGTGGCGTAAAATATATCGTCGCCGTGGCGTCGGGCAAAGGTGGAGTCGGCAAATCTACCACAGCGGTTAATCTCGCCCTGGCCCTGCAGGCTCAGGACTTGAAAGTTGGCATTCTCGATGCTGATATTTATGGCCCTAGCCTGCCCAAAATGCTCGGCATTGCCGATACTGTGCAACCTCAGGTGGTTAATGGCAACGCTTTTGTGCCGGTGCCTGCTCATGGGCTCAAGTCCATGTCGATTGGCTATCTAACCACCGAAGCGACCCCTATGGTGTGGCGCGGCCCTATGGCTGGCGGCGCACTGGTGCAAATGATGGAGCAGAGTCTATGGGGTGAGCTGGATGTGCTAGTAGTGGATATGCCCCCGGGTACCGGTGATATCCAGCTGACTTTAGCGCAAAAAGCCAGAGTCTCTGGTGCGGTGGTGGTGACTACCCCCCAGGACATTGCCTTACTTGATGCCCGCAAAGGCATCGAGATGTTTCGAAAAGTGGATATCCCGGTATTGGGCATCGTCGAGAATATGGCATTGCATGTATGTTCAAACTGCGGGCATACAGAGTCTGTATTCGGTGAAGGGGGTGGGCAAAAAGTCGCGTCGGAATATCAGACCCGCCTGTTGGGTTCATTGCCACTGGACAAACGTATCCGCGAAGAAGGTGATCGCGGCACGCCTATCGTGCTAGTTGATCCCGACGGTGAAATAGCCCGGTGTTATCGCGATATTGCCAGCAGCTTAATCACTGCATTAGCCGAAAATCCGGTCAAAGCGCCGGTCATTTCCATCGAAGATTAGGGAGTTAAGATTGAGTATTAAAGCAGACAGCTGGATTCGCCGTATGGCCACTGAACAAGGCATGATTGAACCGTTTGAGAGCAATCAGGTGCGCGACCCCCATGGCAATGGCGAGCGGGTGATTTCCTATGGGGTGTCCAGCTATGGCTACGATGTGCGTTGTGCGGATGAGTTTAAGATTTTCACCAATGTGCACTCGGCTACAGTTGATCCGAAAAATTTTGATCCCGATAGTTTTGTCGATTTTAAAGGCGATAGTTGTGTGATTCCGCCCAACTCCTTTGCGCTGGCCAGCACCGTGGAATATTTTCGTATCCCACGCAGTGTGCTAACCATCTGTCTTGGTAAGTCGACTTACGCCCGATGCGGCATCATTGTTAACGTGACGCCACTTGAGCCCGAGTGGGAAGGTCATGTGACTCTGGAATTTTCAAATACTACTAGCCTGCCGGCAAAGATCTACGCTAATGAGGGTGTGGCTCAAATGTTGTTCTTTGAGGCAGATGAGGTTTGTGAAACTTCCTACAAAGATCGTGGTGGTAAATATCAGGGTCAACAGGGCGTGACTTTGCCCAAAGCTTGACCTGCGCTTTTTGCCGTCAGGTTAAGCTTTTTACCATCTGGTTAAGAAAGGCGGGTATTTGAGGGGCAGATTCTCTACTTCGATCCAGAATAAAGCCGCGATTTCCTAATCCAGAGCTTGCTCAGCGAGCAGTGCATTCTTCAGAGATTCGCTCCAGTCTTTTAGTTGCTGGCGATTCTGCGGGCCTATGCGCAGCAGTAACTTCTGCACGTCGGGCAATGATTCAAATGCCGGGTCGGCAAATTGATATAAAACAGACTCGCGTTTTAACTTTATCGGGGCGTCGATGTCGGGCGTGGCCAATATTTGCCCAAGCCCGGTGATTAGCTGGTTGCCGAACTGCTCAGGGGGTTGCCCGAGTTCGCCATAGGCTGCTTCCAATAGTGGCCGCAGCCAGTGAAACAACTGCGCCAGATGTTCGGGCTGCATAGAGACCAGGAACGTAATAGCTGGTTTATAACGATCAAAATTTGTCTCATCGAGCCAGATTTCACCGTTATTTTTGATAA
>QNFP01000092.1 GCA_003645535.1 Gammaproteobacteria bacterium
CCGGGTTGTTATCCGCTGTGTAAAGTCAAAGATGTGAATGTTTTTGATGTCATGAAAGATAATCGTGATCTCATGCGTTTCACCATCGAGGAGATCATGAACGAACAACCCTTCCCCGATGCTACCTACAGCGCCCACCATGCGGGCTTGCAGTTTGAGCTGGCTGAGGCTGGTGAGTTGTATATGATCACCCAGGGTGGCGGTGGTGGTTATGGTGATATTTTAGAGCGTGACCCTGCCGATATTGTTAAAGATTGGGCCGATCGCATTGTCTCCAAACACACCATCGAAAATATTTATCACGTAGTCATGGATTACGACACCGGTGCCGTTGATCAGGAAGCCACTGACAAAGCTCGCGCTGCAGAACGTAAAACCAGGTTGGCCAGAGCCAAACCTTATAAAGAGTTTGCTGCCGAGTGGACCAGGGCTAAGCCACCAGAAGGTCTGCCTTTTTATGGTAGCTGGGACGACCCCACCGTGCTGTATTTAGGTACGCCCGATGACACCTGTCCAGCCGATGCTATCGTGCCAGTGATGATGCCTGATCCCAAAGATGTTGAAATCGCCAAACTTAAAGCCGAGTTGGCTGCGTTGAAGCAGGCTTAGTGCCAGGGAAGCAGAATAAGGGTAAGCGATCATGGCGGGACTAATATGGCGGGACTAATATGGCGGGATTAGTATGGCGGGATTAGTTAAAAGCTGGTTAGCGGGTGACCTGCCCAAATTGCGCTGGCTGGCCTTTGAGGACTACGCCCGCAAGGTGTTCGGCAACGAGCACGAGGGCTGGTATCGCGAACCGATGCGTTACTCGGCCGGACTCGCCGATGCTAACAAAGTGCTGGGTTCCCAGGTTGTCGCCTTTGATTTTGGCGCAGTTTTTACCGCCTATGCTGAGTTGGCCTCTAGCGAGGAAGGCAGCGAGAGGGTTTCAGCCATCCTCGCTGACGATGCTTTTGCTTCCTTCTGTAATGACGCCATCGCTGCCATGTCACATCAACTGAGCGCAAAAGTTGATGTGGTGTTGGCCTTGCCTTCACCTTCTGCCCTGTTAATCTCACTGGGCGAAGACCGTGCCAATATCGATTTCGATATGCTCGATGACACCGCGACATTGCTAGCTGACTTGTTGCGAGGTTTTGCTGAGCTACAAATTGCCGGGCTCGTTTTGGGCTTCGTCGATAATGACGTAGAAATGGGTGATGAAAGCGAAGCCTGTGAGGTCTTGCAGGGAGTGGCGGGGCATTATGACTGGGTGTTTGCCTTGAGCCTGGAAAACGCTGGTTTGGCAGAGAGCCTTGGCGATCTGAGTGCCGATATTCGTTTGATTGCTAGACTCGATGCTAGCAACCTGGCTGATCAGAACACACCTACCGGCGGTGGTCTAAATAGTGATTTCTGGAATGGCGGTGCCTTGCCTTCCTCTGAAAGAGTTTGTCTCTATGGCGACGTTCCAGCGGATATTGATCCTAAGCTTATTGTTGAGCGGGTAGCTTCTTTCGCTTAATTATTTTCGAACGATTATCAGGTCTTTCTATGTCGCCCGCCTTCCTGCTTAGGCATGATTTACACGGAAGTATGGCAGTGTTCCCTTCAGCCTTAGAGTTCTTGTCCCAGGCCATTCTCCCTGCTAAAGTGACTATATTGTATAGTCACTTTAGCAGGGAGACCGATTATGGAACAAATATCAAAGTCTGAATTCAAGGCCCATGCTCTGGAGGTGTTGCGAGATATTGAGCAAAGCGGGCAGTCAAGAATTATAACTGACCGAGGCAGGCCAACTCTGGAAATTAGAAAGCTAAGGCAGCAGCAGATAAGCCCTCTGGATTTGTTGAAGGGAACCGTTATTAAGTATGAAGGAGCAACAGAGCCGGTTGCTGACGATGACTGGGAAAATGCTTGATGGTTGTTGTCGATACCCATGTTTTAGTGTGGTGGGTAAGTGGTGATAAGTCCTTGTCAAAACCAGCATCCAAAGCCATAAAGGGTGCCCTGGTTAGCGGTAGTGAGGTGGTGATTTCCTCCATCTCAGCGTGGGAAATAGCTATGTTGATAGAGAAGGAGCGTTTAACGCTTACTATGGATGTTGATAGCTGGCTGGACGAAGTGGCACAAATAGACGGCGTTCGTTTTATGCCGATAGATAACGAGATCACCGTCAAATCAACCATGCTGCCTGGCAAATTCCACAAAGATCCGGCTGACCGGATGATAGTAGCCACTGCTCGAAAACTAGCAGTTCCATTGATAACGGCCGATAACAAAATCAGAGCTTATAAGCACGTTAAGACTATTTGGTGATTTAAGTGTTAACCATGCCCTGGCCATGTAATCCGCTTGCTGCAATAATGCAGTTGACGCTATAACGTTATAACGCTAATCTGGCGGTGGGAGGTTCAGCGTTATGAGTGATTTATCCAAAAGATCAACAGTTTACTTCGAGCCTGATATTCATCTCGCTTTGAGAATGAAGGCGGCGGTCGCGCATGTTTCAGTTTCCGAGGTAGTTAATGAGGCGGTACGCGTTGCGCTCCGAGAGGATCAGGAGGACTTGAGCGTATTTGAGGAAAGAGCAGATGAGCCGACTATAAGCTACGAAGAGTTACTGAAAGACCTGGCTTGGCATGGCAAGTTATAGTCTTGCGTTTAAAAAGTCCGTTGCAAAAGACCTTCGTAGTATCCCCAATCAGGATGTCGAAAAGATCCTAAAGCGTATAAATTCCCTGGGTGAAAACCCAAAAGGGGATGGGTGCGTTAAACTCTCGGGCCATGAAAGATATAGGGTAAGGCAGGGGGTATATCGAATTGTTTATGAAATTCAGGATGCCCAACTCCTTGTTTTAGTCGTCAAAGTGGCGCATCGCAGTCAGGTGTATAAGTGAAGTGTATAAGTGAAGTGTATAAGTGAAGTGTATAAAGCAGCTGAACCTAAGCATTAGCCAGCTATAGCCTTTAATACTTTCTTTCAACTCAATTAATTTAAGGGACTTATCCATGCCCCATACCAGTCAATCAGCCCAGTTTATGTTCCGTAATGCCCTGTGGAGACACGCGCCTAAAACGGCGGTCGTTGTTGGGGAGCGGGCTTATACTTACAAAGAGCTGGATGACATGTCGAGTAATCTTGCCGCCCATCTTAAGGCCGCAGGTGTCGCTAAGCAGGATCGCGTAGCGATTTTGTTGCGCAATTGTGTAGAGTACGTGGTGACCGACCTGGCTATTCTTAAGCTGGGCGCGGCCAAAGTGCCGCTCAATGAGATGCTTAGTATGAGCGATGTTGGTTATATGGTCGGGCATTCCGGGGCCAAAGCCATGGTGGTGCATAGCTCGCTGCTCGATAAGCTAGACGAAGCTGAGTTGAGTAACACCGATCTTGTCCATCGCGTTGAGGTGGATGATCTGGGCCAGGGCGTAGCAGAAGGAAACGCCGAGTGGAGTAGTGTCTTCAGCGGTGAAAGTGCCGGCTTTGAGTGGCAGGAAGTGGGGCCGGACGATACCGCTTTGATTCTTTATACCGGTGGCACTACCGGGCGTTCCAAAGGTGTGATACACAGCCACGGCGCGTTGATGATTAACGGTTTAACTCATATCGTCCACGGTGAAATCGCCGAGGATGAAAAGCTGTTGTTAACCAGCCCATTGCCCCATTCGGCAGGCTTCTTTTTGCAAACTGCTTTGTTGCAGGGTGCTACCGCTTACGTGCACAGAAAATTCGACCCACAAACCGTGTTGGAGACCATTAGCCGCGAAAAGATCACCTGGACCTTTATGGTGCCGACGATGGTTTATCGGGTGCTGGATGCCTATCAGCCAGACACCCACGATATTTCATCGTTGCGCACGCTTATCTACGGTGCAGCGCCGATCACTAAAGTGCGTTTGCAGGAAGTTCTGGATAAATTCGGCCCGGTGTTGCTGCAATTGTTTGGCCAAACCGAAGTGCCCAACTTCGCTACCAAGTTGTCCAAGGCCGATCATCTCAACGAGAAATTCCTCGGTTCCTGCGGTCAGCCAATTATCACCTGCGATGTACGTATTGGCGACAAAAACAGCGAACCGCTGCCTTTTGGTGAAGTGGGAGAGATTATGGCCCGCTCGCCATACACCCTTGGCAGTTATTACAACGATCCAGAAAAAACCGCTGAAGTGTATGCCGGCGAGTGGATCCTTACCGGCGATGTCGGTTACCAGATCGACACCGGTCATGTGTTTATCGTCGATCGCTCCAAGGACATGATTATCTCCGGTGGCATGAATGTGTATTCCTCCGAGGTGGAAAATGTGGTGCAGGAGCATCCTGGCGTTAATCAGGTGATGGTGATTGGCATTCCCCACGGAGACTGGGGAGAGGCGGTGTGTGCTGCGGTGGTTCCGGCTGAGGGTGGGCTGGATGAAGACGATCTGGTCGCCTTTTGTAAACAGCGTTTAGCTGCCTACAAGGTGCCCAAAACTATCGAGGTAGTGGAAGAAATCCCGCTCACGGCTTACGGCAAACCCGACAAGAAAACCTTGCGCGCCAGGTATTGGGGAGATCAAACCCGGCAAGTCAATTGAAGTGGGATGTGGCTAAAGGATTAAGATTTTGATCCCCGTCACGGTCATCACCGGGTTTTTGGGCAGCGGTAAAACCACGTTCATCTCGCGGCTCCTGCAGAGTCCCGATCTGGCCGATACTGCGGTGATTGTCAACGAGTTCGGCGAAACCGATCTGGACCACACCCTGATTGCTTCCAGTAGCGAGAACATATTGCAGCTGATGAATGGCTGTATTTGTTGCACCATTCGTGAAGATCTGGCCCTGGAGTTGCGCAACCTTTACTTGCTGCGCACCCTGGGCGATGTGCCGCGCTTTAATCGGGTGCTGATCGAAACCACCGGGCTTGCCGACCCTGTGCCCATTATTCATACCTTTATGGCCAATACCGAGTTGAGAAAGGTCTACCGTATGCAGTCGGTAATCACCCTGGTGGATGCTGTGGTCGGCGCGCGAACGCTGGGCGACCAGGACGTTTCACGTCGTCAGGTGGCGCTTGCCGACCAGTTGTTGATTAGCAAAACGGATATCGCTGCCCCTGCCGAGCTGGCGAGTTTGCGCGATGTGCTGACCGATATAAATCCCGCCGCTTCTATCAGCAATACCAGGGATTTCACTGTGGCTGATCTGGGGAGGGCTAACTACTACCCCCTCCCCAAAAATAAATCAAAAATGGAAGAGTGGCTTGGCGGTCAACATGCATTGGGTCATGGCTCAGGGATTCAGACTTTCACTCTGAAGTTTGAAGAGCTAATGGATCTGACTGATCTGATACTTTTTTTTCAGGAGCTGGTCAATTACCAGCCCGAAAAACTTTTGCGGGTAAAAGGACTGGTGGCGGTTGAAGGCAAAACGGCGACACCAGCAGTGGTGCATTGCATTCGTGATAAGGTTTATCCCCTGGTGTGGCTGGAAAGTTGGCCGGCAAACATGAAGCCGGCAACGCAGCTGGTTTTTATTACCGATGGTATAAAGCGAGGGGAAATAGAGCAGATACTTAAAACTGTTTGTGGGATTTAAGGGTGTTACTCAAACCTCGATCGATAACTGGAATTAACGGTAAGTCCTCAACCCGCTACCAATGCCAGGCGACATCCAGGGCAATAGCGTAGGGCGTGTCGCTCTCACCCACCACCTGGCCGCGTAATCGATTGTTGGTGCCGGTGTCCACCGATGCATCTCCGGTGTTGTAGAGGTTGAAATTAACATCCAGTGATGAGTTCTCAAGTTTCCGGCTGATACCAACGCCCAGGCCCCAGATACGATCCAGCCGTAGCGCCATGGTGCGTTTATCGTCATCGACGGCTTTTGACAAATATATTGCGCCAAACTTCCACGTCGTCTGTGCATCAACAGGAAAGCCCATACCAAATGTTAGCCCCCATATATCGTTATAAATACCTTCTGGCTGAATGACCCGGCCATCTTCTATAGATAGATCGCCGGTACCGAACTCAGAAAAATCAACCCATATTGCATCAGCGGTCATAAAACGGCCGGAATCGAATTGATGGTAGATACCCGCCTGTAGTCTTTGCGGCATAATGGTGTCGACTTTAAGGGACTTACCGTCGAGCTTGCCCAGGGTGGCATCGAGCAGTGGCCCCAGCCGTTTGAGCTCGATATCGCCCTCCACCTTAGATTCCGTTTCACCCGTATAACTGATACCGAGCCGGGTCTGGTCATTCCACTGGTAAAGCATTGAAATAGTTGCCGTATAAGCGATATCGTCCCCGTCGTATTTGAGTTTGCCATCGGGCTGGCTGGATCCGGGATTATTGATTGCTACTTCGCTTTCCGTATAGGTATAGGTGGCGTTGAGGCTGGCACCCACTGACCAGTGTTCATCAATCCTGTACGCCACTGAGGGTGTCAGACCGACATAGACCAGCGAATAGTTATCCGTGTAATAGCGGCCAGCCCAGTCGTTGCCGTAGTCTGAGCCAAAGCCACTGGGAATGTTCATCGAAAAACCCAGGCGCCAGTCGTTATTCAGTGGTTTGACGTAGTAAAAGCCAGGGATAATGATCGGTGTATCATCCTTGTCCGGATCACCACCGTCTACCGTCGTTCTGTTTTCATCCACATCAAGCTCTATAAATGAATGGATAAAAATACCCTGCAAGGTATGGCTAGTCTCGTTTAGTCTCACCATTCCAGCCGGATTTATATAGGCTGTTTCAGCAGTATTAGCGCTGGCAAATAATCCAGTGTTTGCTGGATTGGCGGCTTCAGCGGAAACGGCAATTAATAAGCCTGGAATCAGGTATTGGCAACAAGCTGTTAATCGCTTCATAAGATCCTTCTTGCTGGCCTGGGCCTGGGCTTGGGCTTGGGTGGCCGTCAAATATTCATTGAGAAAAGCTAAATAGAAGTAAATTGATTGCCAAACGCGAGTGTAGCAGTGTGCTGATTAAGATAGACTCTATTTTATAAAAACATGTGGGTTACGAGGAGCATACTTGCCTTTTAAGCACTACAAATAATATTAACCAGGAGGAGATCGATATGGGTAGAGTTCAGGATAAGGTGGCGTTAATTACTGGTGGCACGGCTGGCATCGGCTATGCAACAGCAGAGTTAATTGGTCAGGAGGGCGGCAAAATTGTCATTACTGATTTGCGTCCGGTCGAAGGTGAAGCTTCAGCGCAGGCGTTGCGAGACAAGGGCTATGACGCAACTTTCATAGAGCAGGATGTCACCGATGAAGCGCGCTGGAAAGAAGTGATTGTCGAAGTGGTCGAAAAATACGGTCGGCTCGATATCCTCGTCAACAACGCCGGAGTGGGTGAGGCCACTGATCTTGAAAATAGTGACCTGGCCCATTGGCGCTTTGTTAATTCGGTGAATATGGAAGCCGTGTTTATGGGCACTCAAAACGCCATCAAACAGATGAAGCTCAATGGTGGTGGCAGCATTATCAATATCTCGTCTATTGAAGGTCTGGTCGGTGATCCCCGCTTTGGCGCCTACAACGCCAGTAAAGGTGGAGTGCGTTTGTTTACCAAATCTGCCGCCCTTTATTGTGCGGAGAAAAAATATAACATTCGGGTCAATTCAGTCCATCCGGGTTTTACCGAGACACCACTGTTGGCGGGTGCCGCCGACTTGTTCTCGCCCGAAGATGAAGAGCGAATCAATCGAGAGATCGCTGTCGGCTACATGGCTCAGGCGATAGATCAGGCCTACGGCATACTATTTCTGGCTTCCGATGAATCTCGCTATATGACCGGTTCCGAGCTGGTCATTGACGGTGGTTTTACCGCCCACTAAGGGAATACAACAGGAGAATAAAAATGGCAAGAATGCAGGATAAAGTCTGTTTGATTACCGGCGGTACCGGCGGAATTGGTTACGCCTCTGCTGAATTAATGTGCAAGGAAGGTGGCAAGGCGGTGATCACTGATATACGACCCGTCGAAGGAGAGGCGTCAGCTCAAACCTTGCGGGATCAGGGTTACGATGCCACCTTTATCGAGCAGGATGTGACTTCAGAAAGCCGCTGGCCGGAAGTGATTGCCGAGGTGGTAGCCCTTTATGGTCGACTGGATGTGCTGGTTAACAACGCAGGTGTTGGCGCTGGCACCGATCTCGAAGAGAGCGATCTGGCTCACTGGCGCTTCGTGCAGTCGGTAAATATGGAAGCGGTATTTATGGGCACCCAGAATGCCATCAAGCAGATGAAGCTTAATGGTGGTGGCAGCATTATCAATATTTCTTCCATTGAAGGGATTATTGGTGATCCGCGCTCAGCAGCTTATAACGCCAGTAAGGGAGGGGTGCGCTTATTTACCAAATCGGCTGCCCTTTATTGCGCGGATAAAAAATACAATATTCGCGTTAATTCCGTGCATCCCGGCTTTACCAAAACGCCGATGGCAGAGAATGTCGGTGATCTTTTCGGCCCTGCAGATATGGAGCGTATCCAGCACGAAATTGTGATTGGCCATATGGCCGAAGCCATCGACCAGGCCTACGGCATTTTGTTCCTGGCAACTGATGAGTCCCGTTATATGACGGGTACAGAATTGATTATCGATGGGGGCTATACCTGCCACTAAGTGCTGCGATGATCGAATGATTGTCCTGGTGGCTTTAATAGAAAAATATTTTGAAAAAAAATTGATAATTTATTGAAATTAAATTGGCTAGCTTTTAATCTCTTGTGTCAGTAATTATTAACAATAGGGACTGTTGGATATGCGTTCAATATTGGTTGTGAATTCGAAAGGTGGCTGTGGCAAGACCACGCTGGCCACAAATCTGGCCGGCTACTATGCTGTTCGCGGTAAGAACGTCGCTCTGGTGGATTTCGATCCTCAGGAGTCAAGTATGGACTGGTTGGATGCTCGAGGTGGTGACCGGGCTCCCATCACTGGAATCGCTGCGTCAAGAGAGCCAGTTCGTATCCCCAAAAACACAGATTATGTGATTATGGACAGCCCAGCGGCTTTACATGGCCGACCTTTGGCTGACCTGGTTCGCAGAGCCGATACTATATTAATGCCAATTTTACCTTCCCCAATTGATGTGCGAGCCGCAAAAACATTTCTTACTGAGGTCAATAAACTGCGCAAAGTGGTTAATGCCGACGTAAAATTTGCGACAGTGGCAAACAGGGTGCGTGAGAATACATTAGCGGCTCAGGATCTGAATGAATACCTGGATGCATTGCAGCTTCCCAGTGGGAAAAAATTACCTTTCCTGGCTGGGCTGCGAGCCAGCCAGAATTATATTCGCGCCGCCGAAAAGGGCTTGTCAATCTTTGAGTTTGCACCGGTTAAAACACTACCGGATCGCGATCAATGGGCGCGCATCTTCCGCTGGATTAATAAAGTAGGCAAAACCTAAAAATTAAATTCAGAGCATAAAAAACCCCCGCTCAGATTAATGATACGGGGGTTTGTGTTTTTCTTTTCAGCGTGTCAGCTGGCCGTTGTGCCGCCATCGACAACAAGCTCTGCACCGGTGACCCATGGTGATTGATCACTGGCTAAAAATAGCGCTGCTTTAGCGATGTCTGAGGGTTGGCCAATCATGCCCAGCGGTGTGCCTCGTTCAAAGGCTGCCTGCACAGAAGCTTCGTCAGCACCGAGACCAGCATCGATAAAACCCTTGATCACAGCAGTGCCCATGTCGGTGGGTATCAAGCCGGGATGTATGGAGTTGACGCGAATACCATAATTCAACTGGCCAAATTCAACGGCAGCAGCTTTAGTTAACAGTTTTACTGCTCCCTTACTGCCACAATAAGCGCTTAATCCTGAAAATCCGCGTAGCCCGGCAACTGAAGACAGGTTAATAATTGAGCCACCGTTACCCGCTATTCCACCTGGCTTCATGGCTTTACAGGCGTGTTTAAGGCCGAGGAATACACCACTGACGTTAATGTCGAGTATGCGCTGGAAATCTTCCAGCTGAGTATTTTCGACCAGCGCGCATATTTCGATGCCAGCGTTGTTAACGACAATATCGAGTCCGCCCAGGGTGGCGACAGTATCGGCAACGACGCTTTCCCAGTCTGCCTCGCTGGTGACATTTTGTGGTAAAAATGCGGCGCGGCCCCCCGCTTGCTCAATTTCATTCGCGGTAGCTTTGCCGAGATCTTCGAGAATATCGGTAATCATGACCGCAGCACCGGCCCGTGAAAATGTTTTAGCAATTTCGGCGCCCAGGCCACGGGCAGAGCCAGTGATGAGTGCTACTTTGCCCGCCAGTGATACTTCGATGGAATCTGTAGACATAGGAATCTCCTTATGGTGTGCGAGGGAATGGTATTACCTGATAGAAAGCCTTGTAAAAGGTTTTGTAGAAAGCTTTGCAGAGATTCTTGCAGGGAGATTCGCATTCAATCTCGTACTCAATGGAGCCTTTGATTTACAGGTAAGGCAACGGTTTTCGCTTACAGTCAATTTGTTTATTGTCTGGATTGTAAGCGGTATGCTGCGGGCGAGCTATTGCACCAGCGTTTGAATGCACGGCGAAAGCTGGCTGTGTCCTGGTAGCCAAGCTCAAGTCCGATGGACTCTACCGAGTGGTCGGTGTTGCGCAGTGATTCGGTGGCCAGTTCTCGGTGTATGCGGTCCCGCAACTCCCGGTAATTAGTGCCTTCAGCCTGAAAATGACGAATCATTGTCCGCGACGACACATTAAATATCTGCGCCAGATCCTCGAGAGTGGGCATATTTGCGGGCGAACGGCGCATAAGGCTAAGTACATGCTGGACCGTGAGATTGTTGTCCCGTACCTCCTGCATTTTTTTCTGTAGTTGTTCCTCGGCCA
>QNFP01000093.1 GCA_003645535.1 Gammaproteobacteria bacterium
ACCTTGTCTACCACTCCTACAGTTTCAGTATTAAGGTTGAGAATCAAACAATTTCCCCTGTGATGATGTCGTAATGGAGATTATGACCTATGGTCCAGAAAAATCTGGCACATCAGCTCTGATTGTGTGCTCTCTATGGGAATAATCAATTACAGGGGATTACAGCACCGCTACTTTGGCCGGCGAGGCTATATATTACGGTGCTGCTACTGGTGACGTTTACGGAAACTAAAGCACTTAGCTGAGATATTTCAATCCAACACAGGGGTCAAGATTAAGTGCTGAACAATAGTAGGTGTACTCGTATACGTCCAACCTCCTCTCCAACATCTCTACTTTTTGGACAAAGGAGTGTGGCTTATCGAGCCGGAGAGCCAGCTGGCGCATGCCCATTTTTTGATCAAGCCGGGCCTGCTTCAGCCAGTTTATCAAGTCTGCGTATTTTTTTGAGGTAATTGCCTTTTGCATCGTACCGATTATTGGTACGATTGGCCCTGTACCCAAATCAGGTACATATCGCTGATGCGCAGTCTTCCGCGATTATGTAGTAAAGAAGAGACATTGCTCCCAAGAGACAATGGCCAGAACAGGAATATGCCCTTTCCTACTCACCACTCGAGATCAACTTCTTTTCGTCATTGACTCACTGGGAATAGGTAGCGAAACTACAGGAAAAACAACATGGAGTTACTTCTAATTGTTCTAGCTGTCATCGGCGTATTCATTATTGCCTCCAGCCAACGCAGAAAAAGCAATTCGCGCTTCAAATCGATCATGGAAAAGAACAATTTCAACCCATCCCATATTCATGATGAGAACGTCGCACTCGAACTCGACACAAAAAGGCTAGTGATTAACACAGTCCATTCTGGAATTCGCCTATACGAGCCCTCCTCTATCATGGGGTGGTCTACTGGTGTGGACATTGTGAGCGAAAATAAAGGCTCGCAATACCTGTATTTTATCGAATTGCGAGTAAAGGACCCGAATTTTCCTAACCCGAAGATTCAGTTTGGCGGCGACTACATGCTTAGAGAAGAATGGAATGCGCGGATAACCACTGTGTACAACAGCTAAATTTTAGTGTGCAAGTCTAGGTATGCCTAAACAGAAAACTGGACGATGTCGAACGGAAATCGATGGCATTTGTATATATTCATCCAGCGATTCTACCAATTCCAGGTAGTTTACTCGTCGATGCCATCTATTATAGGACTCGCCTCCTCTAAACCAATCTCATGGGCGTAGTGCTCTATTATTTGACGTGCCAATTCTGAAAAAGGTCGCTCGGCTCCCTGTAGAGCTAGCAGCGCCGTCATCTCGTGGCCAAGTAGGTCTTCAACAATGCCGTAGACTTCTTCAGGAATGTGATCCTGAAATTGGTCAAGTATATTTATGAGTGCGCGAATAGTGTAAACACGCTGCTGGATTAGACAAACGACTTCCAGGCGATCCATCACCAGGCCGCTGCGATTTAGCGCATAAACCGAGATGGAGGCAAAGCCTTTGTCGGGGCCGCCGTCAGGATTCCCCCGTGACCGAACCTCACCACTAATGCCAAACTTGAGATATTGGGCTGGTTCATCTTTACATGGATGCAGCAATACCGGGCTTTCATCATCAAGCCTCAGCAAGTGCGGGCTATTGGTTGCTACGAGATGCGTACCTTCTACCGGAAACTGATTGGCTTTGCCAACGTTAAAGGTCCGCTCCTCCAGGACATCCCACTGCTTACGTGAACGATTACAGTCGATACAGGACGGCAGCAAATTGTCCCAATCGGATGCCAGCCAAAAATACCCTTGCAGTTTATCCCCGCTCTCCAAATGAACTTCGCCCTTGGGCCGCCAGTGCTCAACATCCATCGGCTGTGTCCCAGAATAAGACGATTCACAATAAGCACATTTCCCTTTGAACAGCTCTGCTAACTTATCTTTAACCTCTTGCTTGCGGTAAGCCTTAAAGTCAAATTTATACTTCTTTGGGTCCAGTTGATCGGCGTTACCCAGTTTCTCATAAGCTCTGATCGCGCGCTGTTTTTCGGTGGTGCCGTCTGTTCGGCGTACACTGTCGAGTGCCGATGGTTTTGAATCTCTGGGGCGCTCTACTTTAATCATTTCTTTGCTTGAGTTCTATCTGGAGATTTGCGAGGGACCACATCTTCTGAACCGTTTTCATCGTTTTTTTCTTTCTTTTTTCCCGCCTCGCTGGATCCTCCCCTGTACCAGATAGCGCAAGATCCTCTGCAAGCAAGGTGTCGATGGCCTCATATATTAGCTGGTCTCGCCTTGTATAGCCCAAAATACGTGGCTGCCTGTCTATTATTCGCTTCAAATCCTCCAATTTTTTGGACTCTTCTTTACTGCGAGAGCCCTCAGGTTTCGCTAAAATTCGATAGTACGCTTGATAGTATTGGTCGATGTCGGGATCTACAGCGGTGTGTAATCCAAAGAATTCAGAAGTAAGGAGTTGGTCTACGCGCAAATCGCTTGGATTCCTCTCAGTGGTCTGTAGAAAGACCCCGTCTTTCTGGCTGAGTTGAACAAGGTCGACTTCTTGCTTCATTAGACCGCGTAAGCACAGCGGGTCATGCGTAGATGCAATGACTTGCAGATTGGGAAATTCCTGGCGTAGTACCTTAACCAGTGACATCTTCCATCGCGGATGTAAGTGCGCGCCTATCTCGTCGATAAGAACAATTCCCGTGGCAGACAGCATGGAACTATAGCCAGTAGCGAGGCCGGCCATAATATCGCATACCAGTGCCAATACAGACCTGTAGCCGTCACTTGCATCTGAAAACCGGTCACCGTCGATATAAATTTCGTTGCGGGCAATATCTCGGGTTAAACGTCGAGGCTCATCTCGAGTTGGCCTCGTTTGCTGAGCATCAATCGAGCGATGTAGCAGCTTTTCTATGGTAATTGCTGCGACGTTAAAATCGCCGATATCCAATGAAATCAACCAGCTTTCGACGTCGGATATTGGATAATACGGATCAAACAGATTTTTCACTCTTACGTACTCGTTTTGAACCTCCCTCAAGTCACTCGCTTGCTCTTTTTTTGCCGGTAACAATCGGGTTGCGCCGTAAGCACGCACAAAGCCCCGGATCTCCGGCCACCCTGCTTCACACTGAACTCCCTCTTTCTTGGTAATCTTTACTTCAAGTTCATCGCCTGTGTTGAAATGCAGTCGTATAATGGCCCGCCTCGCTCGGCGACCATTGCTGTTTCGACGGATAAAATCCTTCGCATCGGGAAATAGAGCATTTGCTTTCTCTCCACACAAGGCAAGTGCAATGGCTTGGAGAACTGAGCTCTTTCCAGAGCCATTTTCTCCCAATAGCATTTTCCAGTGCTGGCCTCTGGGATGAGAACCATCCAGGCTAACATGATCATCCGCGTTTAGAGATTTTTCGGGGAAAAGCCTAATTTTAATTTTATGAATACCTTTAAAATTCTCGATCTCAACCCGGGTAATATTAGCCGTACGGTCCAAAACCAAGGTTGGGCGCAGCTTGCTCTCAGGTGTGAAGGCGATCTCAACCCCTTCAGCTTCTGATTTAAACACAACATTTTCGGTAACCGTGGAATGTTGCTGTGTATAGGGATTGGGTGGAAAATCTGAATATTTGTCTCCTGCGGAATCGTAGAGTTTAGCAAACTGGTGACGTATCTCTGGATTGACAGAAAGAGCCCTGTGTATAGTTTCGGCCTCTACCACTACCAGCACGGAAAGTTCCGGTGACAATTTCTCAAACAAATCGGAGAGCTGAAGCAAGGACACTGTTTCAGCGGAGATCCAAGCTACAAGTTCGCGCGCCAAGAGCTGCCTGACGGCACCACAATACGGTTGCGCCGGATCCAACATCCTGGCGTACATCAACGAATCAGGCCCACTGTACTTAAAGTCTTGCCACAATTTTAGGGCCACTTCCATCTGATGCACACGCCCCGTTACTAGGCTTGTATCATTCAAACGATAACGATTAATGGATTCCAACCCTCGATCCACGTAGTCAATTCGAATCAGCTCTTTCTCACTGGGATGCACCCTGCTGTGGGCGACCCCATCGCTGTCAAATATAAGAGACCACTCGGGATAATCAACGCAAGGGTCCAGCAGAATCCCGGTATCTAACTCCAGGTTTCGTGACAAATCGGAAAAATCTGGTATTGCTATACGTTCATCCACTACAGGAAAGTAGTTTTGCCGCGCCTCCTCCAAAGAAGTGCTAATCAAATACCAGTTATCCCATTCCAGAGCCAACCACCAATAGTGCTGGGGCGACACATTGCCTTCAAAATCCAGGGCGTCCACTGGCGGCCTGTGCCAGCCCATAACCAGACGTGATTCATTATCCTCTGGCCTCTCGGTATAAGCGCATTTATCACAGAACAGTTTCCGTAATAATGGCTCGGCCAGTGCCTTCATCTCATGGGAGAGCCACTTATCGCCAAAGAGCGGGTTTTTTCTTTGGCTGGAACGAGAGCCGCCTTCAATATGAAACGATTTGTACTCCTTGATCGCTTCCTTCATCTCGTATGATTCGAAGAGTTTCGGCTTCCCTACCTTATTACGCTCAACATGTATCACAGTATCAACCCTCGTTTTCGTCTGCTAGATCCAAAACAGCCCGCAAGTGTGTAATCGGATTGTCATCATCTGAGTTGCGCGGATCGTCATACCAATAGGACGTGTGAGAAACGAGACCATTCCACCTTTTGGTTTGTACTGGAATATCCCGAATACCGCAGCCCAATATTTGAGAAGTGGGACCACCGATAACGTCCCCTAGAAAAATCCCCCGAGAGGGGAAGTACAAATTGCTCCATCGGGTTGGCGCAAACATCGCGGCGTGATGGGGTACCGCATAGGCAGAAATAGCTGTGCCTTCATCAAACTTGAGTTTGAAGGTAAATCCTCCAGAGCTTTCTGGTTTTGGCGGACAAGTGGGCAATTCTCTGTCGGATATCTTATCATTCAGATCATCAGCATCTTTGGCCAGTAGAACGGCAGCATGTGCCAAAGGGCTGCCCAAGGTAATGAAGTCTGTCACTCTCCATTTGTTACCCGCCAGCTTTAGTTCATTTAGATACATTTTTTGTGCAGTCTGGAAACCGTCAACATCCCATTCTTCAGACTCATCGTTTTGCATTAAGGATTCCAGCGCCTGCCTTGCAACACTTGTATTATCGCTAGGGCTGAAATCACGATGGTAGTCAACCCAGGAGTGGGTCAAAATATCGTAGCCAATAACTGCGCCCAAGCTGTGTCCAACAATAACAATTCGGCTATAACCCTCTGCATGCAGCTTTCTAATCAACTCAACACCATTGCGGCGAATTTCCGCTCGACGATGAATGTTGTCCGGCGAAGGTGAGAGATAGCGTGCAGCATCACCCACGATATTAATTAACACAAGATTAGCCAGAGCCAAAAGCAGGCTTCCCGCGCCAACAAAAAGTGGGGCAAGCCCCTGAAAAAAAGAAGGGAGCCCCCAAATATCGTAAGCAGATATAGCAAATAGCACTGCTACAATAAAAATTGTTAACCACAGCACACGGTACAGCAATATTAACTGTCGAGGTACTCGGCTGGGTCTGCGCCACAGCAGATGGTAACCCCAAGCAAGCACATGCTCCATTTTATTGCCATGCATTAAGTGCGCCCAATAGCACTCAAAAAAATCCGTGCGTATACCGCCAGTGTTCGCCGCTGTGGTAAGGCACCGAAGCTCGTAACTGCCAGAAATATTGTCGGGTTTACTCCACATAGCCGCACCTTGACTATGATCCTTATGAATTGCGGTGTTTTTTGTCCAGACACTTTCTACAAATCCCCTAAGAGTATCCATAGGATGTTGTTCGCCAATGCCGTGAATCAGTAGAACTGCTTGCTTTTCGCTCATCAATTTATTCCGTAATAGGCTAGTGAACGGGCGACCCTTGCAGCGACCGAGGCTATCACACAGCCCGACTGTAGTGGTCAACTATTTCCGGTAAGTGAGATATCTGGAACTTCCCCCGAGGCTACTTTGGATATACCGTCCCAAGCCGGGATCATAACCCCCGAAGTAATTCTGATGCAGCCCCGATTCCTGATCATAGTACGAATTTGGTATTGACGGGATCGATCTCGCCTTCTTCAATCATCATTATCCAGTGATGTTTTGACGCAAAGGTGAACATTTTCCCGATATAAAGTGTCTTCGATGCACGCCAAAGCTTCGTCGAATATATCTTCAGAATTTAGTCCAGCAATCTTGCTTAACTGTGTTTTATATTTTGTATTCATTTGCAGCTCTTCTACCCAGAGGACGAAATAATTCAAGTCGTAGATTGATGAGAATATTGTAAGCATTATGCACCGAGAATGTGACCAATATGGATTTAGTCAAATGGATCAAAGATCCCAAAACTACCGCGGCAAGTGCCATAAATACATAGTCAGAGCAGTATTCTCATACATCAAATCCCAAAGAAATCCTCAAATTTGAAAGGCGATCCAGTAATTGCCAATCGAATTCTTCAACATAACTGCTTTTGTTCTTCTCGCTAAAAACCACAAGGGAAAAGCCACCACCGGACAACACCAGATCAGACCAATATTTTCGGTCACTTTCGAGTGCATCCAAAAGTTCAGCTATCAAATCAGATCCGCACAATTCCTCTTTATTCTCCAGCCTTAAACAACAATATGAATAATTATACACTCCATCAAGCTTTTTACCTTTGGGGGTTTGTCGCTGGCAGCCTACTCCCCATATGCGAAACGGACTGGTAGCGAGTTTTTTTGCAGCAGCCTCAAGATTTTCTTTAGGATGTTTTATTTGAAATGAAATAATCAAATTTTGACCTCTCTTACCCTCTCGCTCAGTTATTACACAAACCCGTAGGGCTATTTGTATAATCGTCCGCCGGGCCATGATTTACAGATGATCCATCGGGATTACTCGTTATTACATCACCATTGGGAGCAATCCCAGTCCAGTCCTTAGCCCGCGCCAATACCATTCTTAATATCGTGAACGTCGGGACGGTTTAAGCCCGACTGGTCAATTGGTTTTGTTCCTGTAGGAGCGTCATTCGGTCTCGACTCATTAGCAGGCTTTCCTTTTGCATTCAGCACTTGGTAACCAATCACAGCGATAGCTGAACCACTATCATGGGGTGGTCTACTGGTGTGGACATTGTAAGCAAAAATAAAGGTTCACAATACCGATATTTTATCGAATTGCGAGTAAAGGACCCGAATTTTCCTAACCCGAAAATTCTGTTTGGCGGCGACTACATGCTTAGAGAGGAATGGAATGCGCGGATAACCACTGTGTACAACAGCTAAATTTTAGTGTGCCTCCAGCAATAATGACCAAATATTACGATAAATGGTTGGGTAAAACTTACAATGGCAAAGTGGACGGCTACATTATTTTCTAAAGGCTTTACGGATTTGCGCAAGCACCGAAACCCCTAAAACCAAGTAACCAATAATGAAAATAAAATTGCCCACATTGGCTAAATCCCAATAATACGAAACAATAAATGACAGGGAAGCAATTAAAAAACCGACAGATGCCACTTTCTGCCAACTATCAACCCTTTTTTCACTATCAAGGAAAGGTTCAGCCAAATAAGAACATACCAGCATATAAAACCCAAAAAGGAAGAAATGTATAGCTATATCCTTGTGACCAAGCGCACCATAAATAAATGCTAGTAACGCGATTGAAGCGCCTGAATATTTTAGCATTTTCATCAGAAGTGACCTCTATTTAGTTAGAAGCAGACAGTCTTAATTATACAGACCTGCCCTCCACCTGCTGCACCGCTACCACCACCCAAGGTGCCAGTAATATTAAAGCCATCTCCTCCTGTTGTTACAGCTACCGCACCGAATGGACCAAAGCCTCCTTCACCAAAAAAGCCTCCCTCAACGCTTTCTCCCTCACAAAACTCTCCCGAGCCAACACGGGTAGAAACACCTGTACCACCGTCAAGCCCTGCGCCGCCTAGCGCACATGTCCTAACTTGAGCACAAAATTGGCCTTTTGTATCGACTCCCACAAAAGTACCAACATTTCCGCCAACTCCACCTGAGAATATGGTGCCAGTCCACCCCAAGGATAACTTCAGTAGACCGAGTTGGTCACTGTAACTTAGGGGGTTAGATTCAACATAAGCGTAAGTATTTAGTCCACCGCGAAGCCCAATCGGATCACTTTGTACATACCGTCCCAAGCCGGGGTCATAATCCCTAAAATAATTCTGGTGCAGTCCAGACTCTTCGTCGCAGTACTGTCCGGGGAACCGCAGGTTGTTGGCGATCGTGTTGGTAGTGACGCTGGTTTCTCCGAAAGGCTCATAATCTGCCTGCCAAGCGACAGTCTGGCTCTGATCGGTAATCACCTGCGGCGTGCCCAGATGGTCATTATGGATGTAGTAGAGCCCAGTGGCAATGACGGGTGGGTCCTGGATTATCTCGATCAGTTGAATTCCGTCAGCCGCCGTCTTACCGCCCAGGTCAGAGATCTCGATGTATTCGGAGCCTGTCCCGCTGAACTCATAAGTGCCCATCAGTATCCACATCTTCCCCGGTGTGGCCTGGTTCTGGACACTGATGTCAGTTTGGCCATTGTGGACAATACTGTATTGGGCTGTCGGATTGTTCTTATTGGTCTTGGGCCACCAGGCCCAGACCTCATAGTCTGCGGCAACCAGTCCAGGTGGGGTCCAGCGGTAGGTATAGCCGTTACTCTCCGATCGCTGGTAGAAATCGTTGAGCGCATTCTTCTTTTTACGGACATTCTCCCAAGTGCCGGTAAAGCTGGTTCCGGGGCCCCCGTCATCCATGATAGTCACCGGCCCCGGTGTGGGCGGTTGAATCGTTTCGGTGGCGTATACATGTCCACAGGTAACCGGCAATTGAGCCATCTGGATCACTGGAACCGCTGGCATCCAGCTGTACGAACAGGCCCTCTGCTAAATCTTGGTCAGGACCGGCATCTGCGACGGGAGGCAGGTTACCGCCAGAATTATCCTGTACGGTGATATTGACCGGGGCGACATTAGTCGCCCCATGATCATCTGTTATCGTGAGCTGGGAGGTGAGAACATCACCTGCATTGACAGCGGGTACGGTAAAGCTAGGTGTGGCTGTTGATGCTTTGTTTTTATTCAACTACAAGAATATAGAATGTCTCCTTTCCACTTGGGTTATTGTAATTATTTACATAAGCTCTAGCTTGGCGTACACTCCGTGTCGCAAAAAATTCTAATGACTCGCCGCCTTCTCTCTCACAATACCAATTGTCATAATTTGACTCTGGGCTACCATCAACCAGCTCGTAAACATCACCACCAAGTACTGATATTTTTTGATCCGTAAACTTATCAAAAGCGGCTAGAGCCTGCTCTTTAGTCAAAGCCCAATTATTAACACCCATATCATGCAGCGTTACACCACATGATAAAATCGATTCAATTTTTTCAGGCCAAGCCACTAATTACTCTCCCTTCTTTGGCTTAAACAGGCGGTGGCTTATTGTCTTGTTTGGCTCTTTTATAAATTCAAACTTGCCTTCACGCCCACGATAGCCACCAGGAATTTCAAGCTTATCTCTTACAACGCCATCACCGCCTTTTAGCTTAGATACTTTCCCTGCATCTTGAAAGCCTTTAACGCTTTCAGGGAAAGAATGAAAATCACCCTGCTTTATTTGACCTTTAACTTTATTACTATAATTCGTACCTCTAAAGAAATTGTCAGTTTCCCCTGCTCCCTTTGTAACCAGGCCTCCGGGCCGGATCGGCCCAGGTAGATTGACCCCCACCTCGGACGCGAGTATTGAGGCCGTAAATGCGGGGGCACCTAGCACCACCGCTGAATAAATAGTGGCTGCAGTTGCAGCACCAATGAACGCACCTTGCCCCTGCGCGCGACCAAAGCCAATGTACTGCTTGCCGCTAATTTGTCCTGTGCCTAGCAAATTAATTTGCGCATCCAGCGTTACAGCAGCCATAGTCTGCCTTCCGTCCGGATCGAAAAAACTGAAGGGGTTGTTACTCGCGTAAGCATACCGGTTAAAACTGAATATATTGCTCTCGGTGAACTGAACCGGGTCAGGGCTTAAAAATCGCCCCAGCTCAGGCTCGTACCACCGAGCACCAAAGTACTGAATACCCACGCCGGTTTCTTCTATTTTTCCCGTAAACCACTGCTTTTCATCCCAGGGGGATTCAACCTGCGCACCCGTGCCAGCGTCTACTTCACGGCTTTCATGGAGTAAGCGCGACCCATAGGGCGAGTATTCCTCCCGCCATTTCACATCGCCATTGGCATCCGTGGCGACAATCGGGGATCCCAGAGCGTCATTGTGGTAATAGATGATCTCTTCGTATTGGGCGATGGCACTGATCGGCAATACAATACTAGTGATCAGCAAGGTTAAGAGGGCAAACAACTTCAAACTTGATTTATTCATTGCAGCAACTCCGTTTTGAGGGTCTCTGTATTACCCGCCGTATCAACGGAGTAATAGTAGAAAGTCAGCTCCTGTTTTTTGGCTAACTGCACCGTGAAGGTATCCCCTGGCGGTAATACAACCCACGGGTTCGCCGGATCAGTGCGATAGTAGGTGGTTGCTGGCTCATTCACCGTCAACGTAATCGTGTGTTGATTCGAACCCTTGATCTTCACTATAAG
>QNFP01000094.1 GCA_003645535.1 Gammaproteobacteria bacterium
CTGGCAATTAGCAAAAGACAATTTTGAGGAACTTCTCAAGGTGTTTCGAGACGACCGGGCCTCGCAACTGTATGTCGATCTTTGCAATAATTACATGAAGGGTGGGCGCCTGCCGGAGTTTCCAAATATCGTGGTGATGGATAGTAAATAATGGAGCTGGAGCACTTACCTGCACACCCATCCAGTAGTTCATACTGGCGTGAAATATCATCGGCGGTTGTCACTGGTCTAATTATTGGCGCTGTAGTCCTGATCATGACTATTTCTTATGGTGCTTTAATTTTTTCGGGGCCACTTGAAGCATTCCGGGCCCAGGGAATCTCCCTGGCAATAATATCTACCGTCGTCAGTGGCATTATTTTTGTTTTGTATAGCGGGGCCAGACGCGTTCTTCCGCTGCCTGACGACGATACATTACCGATTACAGCTCTCACGCTATCGCTTATTGCTGGCAGTATGGCTGTGCCCCATGGTAGTTCTTCCGTTTTCTTAACGGCTATAGCTGCCATTGTTATAACAACAGCTACCTGCGGAATTTTTCTACTGGCACTGGGTATCTTTAAGCTTGGTGGAGTTATTCAATATCTACCCTATTCGGTTGTCGGAGGATATTTTGCCGGCGCCGGCTGGCTGTTAATAGTTGGTGCTCTGAAGGTGCTACTCGGCATTGAGCTTGACTCGCTAGAGAACGTTTCGGCTATGTTCGATGCAGCAAATATAAAAAAAATCGGCCTCGGTCTGACAGTAGCTCTGTCTATAACCATGATCGGAATTCGCTTCCCAAAAGGGATTGCTATTCCCCTCGCTATGGTCATTTGCACTATTTTGTTTTTTGCCGGAACTCTGCTTTGGGGGGTTAGTCCTGCAAACTTACTGGGTGCCAACTGGTTAATTGGCCCGTTTTCATCAGATGAAGGAGGTATATCCCCCACGCTGGTTATCGAGGCATTTTCAGACGCCCACTGGCGAGCAGTGTTTACCCATACAGGTAGTATGCTTACGATTATTGTACTAAGTGCAGTGTCTGTTCTTTTAACAGTTAATGGTATAGATCTGTTAGAGGAAAAAGAGCTCGATATTAATCATGAACTTAAGGTTGCCGGTGCCGCCAACGTATTAAACAGTGGATTTGGCGGCTTGATTTCGTTTCACTCATTCAGCATAGCCACTCTTTTTGACCAGTTGAATGCACCCGCTAGCAAAGTAGTTAACATCACGGCTATTTCCCTGTGTCTACTTGGTTTTGCATATGGACTTTCTATTATTCAATATTTTCCCAGGCCGGTTATCGGCGGCTTGCTTTTTTATATGGGCTTTGCATTTATCAAAGAGTGGCTGGTCGATGCCTGGGATAAGTTTCCGCGCTACGAATACCTCGTCATACCGTTAATTTTTGTTTCGATTATTGCTTTTGGGCTAATAGAAGGAGTAGCGGTCGGCCTCATTGCTTCGATTGTGATTTTTGTATTCAAATACAGTGCGGTGGAAATCGCGCGTTACAGTTGTTCGGGCAAACAATTTTCGAGCAATGTAGAGAGGGGGCCAGCTGAAGAAAGTGTACTCCAGGAGTACGGGGATTCTATTTATATCGTTCGACTCCAGGGCTACCTGTTTTTTGGCACAGCGAGCCGGCTTTACTCGGATCTTGTCGAAAGAACAGGCGACACAAACGAGCATTTAGCCATCCAGTTTGCAGTGTATGATTTTGCCTACGTAACAGGGGTTGATTCTTCTGCGGCACTTAGCTTTTTGAAGATGGCTAAACTAGCATCCAGTCGATCCTTCTTTTTTATCCTTGCTGGCCTGGAGGACGAGTATAAACAAAGGTTGACTAAAGCAGGGTTTAGCGAGGATGAAAATCAAAACGTACTTTTCTTTTCAAGCATGGATCACGCTATAGAGTGGTGCGAAAATAAAACCTTAGCTGCGCATCTGGATGATTCGTCCTCAGATATTAATGCTGACCATACTACTATCGTAGCTCAGCTGGCAGAGATTTTTCCTGATGAAAACTTAAACGACTTTTTAGGTTATTTTACCAGTCGGGAAATAGAATCCGGGTATGTGTTATGCCAGCAGGGTGGAGAGTCAGATGAAGTTTATTTTATCGACTCTGGAGAGGTCTCGGTTTTTATAGAAACAGATGCGGGAGAACGGCACCGTATTCGACGCACAACCGTTGGCGCTGTTTTTGGCGAACTCGGTTTCTATCTCGGCACACCACGAACAGCGACAGTCGTTGCTGATACAGATAGTAGGATATTAATAATGAACGCTGTATCGCTCAAAAAGATGGAGCAGGAGAGACCGGATCTGGCCAGTATTTTTCACCAATGGATGGTAAGGGTCGTCACCCGCCGTTTACTTAACACCACCAGGACTTTGAGTGCTGTTGTACAGTAATTATTAAGCAGCAAAAATACGCTCAGTCGAGGAGTTTGACCAACAGAAACCCAATAATAGCGACACCAATACTAGCGATAATCCACCATCCTAACCAACTCACAGTGCTTCTCCCTGTTTACCAAACTACTCCACTTGTTTACAGCCGTATAGCAGAGAAAATCGCCAGCGATTTTTTGCCTGAGGCAGCTGTATATAACTAACAAAGTCAAACTTTCTACATTCAGCAGATCAGCATTAATAGCTTCCCTCTGCTTCATCAAACTGTTTTTGACGAGTTATAAGCCGTTTATTTCCGTGCTTTGTACTGTTAGCCATTAGCAAGAAGAAAACAAGACGAGGGGTTTACCGCCCGTCTGCTCAAGCGGAACGTTCGATATGTTTGTTACCAAAATTGTGATGTGGTTCACAGTCGCAGGGAAGTGAATTACAAAAGTGAGACTCGGTAACGCGAGGGTGTTGACGTAGTTCCGGCTGAGTTAAGTAACTTGTGATTTAGATGTGTTTGCTTTGTCTGGCAACCATTGTATATCTGCGTAATAGCCTATGATTATCGGCAGGGCATTTGTTGGGAAAAGGGCGCCACATTGCTTTGTTGAAGTCACATTGAAAATTGTGGTTTTTGTAATGCCCTCGACTCGGTGAGCGGGTAGAAAAACTGTTATCTGTCAGCTTCACGTAACGGCGATGGGCCATATCGTTAGAGTAAGCATATTGATAATTCGGTCTTATCAGATGTTGTTTTCAATGCAGAACCATCAGGTCGCAATAATGTTGTGCTGGACGCTGATTTTGTATACTAAAATCCAAGGTGTAAATTCATGAATGCCCACCTCCTGTGTTAGTCTTGCAGTGCATTTAGGTGGTGATGGTCGTTGGCGTACATTGTTGTGCTGCTCTGCGGGAAAGGTTGTGTTATTCCGTGGCAAAGCGGCTGATTTTGCTGATGAAGCTATCATCCGGGCTCAAGATGAAGCTATCATCCTGGCTCAAAATGTCTGGCACTAAGCAACGATTTTCCAGCCAAAGCTTATTGGAGTAATTTATGGCGCATTCCGTCGCAATTGCGGCTGTATCCGAAATGAAGCCCGGTCGTTACCCAGATATGAGTGGTTATGACCTCTATCTTGAAGTAGTCCGCCAGTTTTTAGCTGAATGGTCGATTAAACCTGGTGATATCCAGGGGCTTCTCGCATGCCCCTCAGGTATGGCTGAAGGTGGTAGCAATGACATTTTCGTGCATGAGCAATTATACGAAGAATTAGGCATTCATCCGTTATTTGCAGATACCATGAATGCTGGTGGTTCAACCTATGGTTTGATGGTGCAGCGAGCCGCTTTAGCTATCAAGCAAGGCATTGCAGACAGCGTGTTGTGTATTGGTGCTGGAAAATTTCCTAAAGTCGGCGCGGGCGGGGCAGAATCCATGGCGCGCATGATTAGCCATGAAATTTACGAGTTCCCCTATGGCACATTTATTCCGGCGATCTATGCACAGGTGGCTTCACGTCATATGTTTGAATACGGTACCACGCCCGAGCAGTTTGCGGAGGTGGCAGTATCTTCGCGGGAGTGGGCATTGAAAAACCCTGCTGCGGCAATGTATGGCACGGAATCATTAAGTGTAGCGAAAGTGCGTGAATCTCGACCGATTGCTACGCCTTTTCACTTGTATGATTGTTCTATTCCCCTGGAAGGTGGTGCAGCTATTCTGGTTACCTCACCAGCGACTGCCAGACGCTTTACCAGCCAACCGGCATATCTGCTTGGTATGGGCGAATATCATAGCCATCGCAACATACACCAGGCACCCAGTTTGACCGATGTTGGTTGTAACAAAGCGGGACAGCAGGCCTATCGTAGTGCTGGTCTTGGCCCTGGGGATATGGATTTTGCCCAAATATATGATGCTTTCTCAGTTAATCCGCTGGTGTTTATGGAAGAGCTTGAGTTGTGCCCTAAAGGCCGAGGCGGTGAATTTTTCCAGTCCGGCGCCAGCCGGCCGGGTGGTGATTTTCCAGTCAACACTTACGGTGGACTGTTGAGTTTTGGACACACGGGTGATGCTTCCGGCATGTCGATGATTGTCGAGGGTGCTCGTCAAATTATGGGTATTGCTGGTGAACGTCAACTCGATAAGGCCGATATCGGTCTAGTTCATTCATACGGCGGTATGATGAGTGAACATTCGACGCTAATTTTTGGTCGTTAGCTTGATCACTCAATAACAGATAGTACACATAACAGATAGTGCCAGTAACAACTTGATAGTGGTATTGAAAGAGATATGCTATGACCGAAAAAACTATCCCTGAAAAAGCTAGTCTTGAAACATCCGTGTCCGCAAATCCCATTCCCGCTAAGCCACAGCCGCGGATTACGCCCTGGGCAGCGCCCCTGTGGGAAGCTTGTGCACAGGGAAAATTATCTTTGCCCTACTGTAGCCAGTGTGAAGCAAGTTTTTATTATCCACGTCAGTGGTGTCCCCAATGTTTTAATCAGGACCTGTCATGGTTAGAGCTCAGCGGTCGGGGCAAGGTATATAGCTTTTCGGTGGTTCATCAGTCGCCGTTGCCCTCTTATCAGGATGATGTGCCCTATGTGCTCGCGATTATTGAGCTGGAAGAAGGGCCGCGTATGATGACTAACATTCTAAATTGCGACGTGGATAAGGTTCGAGTCGATATGCCAGTGGAAGTTACATTTGAAGAACGTGGTGACATGACTATCCCACAATTCCAGCCACTAAAATAAGCAAGAATAAGCAAGAATAAGCAAGAATAAGCAAGAATAAGCAAGGACAAAATTATGACAGAACAATTCACGGTTCCTTTTCCTCTTCAATATGGCACGTATGAGGATGCCCTTAAAATGGTTGGCAAGCCGGGCAATCGAGTGGTAGCCGAATTTTCGGTTAACTGGGAGATGATCAAGGTTTTCTGTGCTCTGGAAGAGGATGGCAACCCCAGTTTCTGGGATGAGGAGTATGCTCAAAAACAGTGGGGCGGTATTATTGCGCCACCGGGCTTATTGTTAACCTGGGGCATGTCTTTGCAGTGGCATCCAGAAAAAGAACGTCAGCATTATTTTGTCGCCATGAAAGTACCGTTGCCTGGTGACACCCTGATTAATGTAGGTACTTCTACAGAGTTTCATCGGCATCTGTTTCTGGGTGATCGCATAGCAGCTGAAGATCGGCTGTTAGATGTAAGCGAAGAAAAGCGTACCCGCCTGGGGGTTGGACATTTTCTTACCACGCAAGCGGATTTCTACAATCAAAAAGATGAACTAATTGCTGTGCAAACCAACCAGTTGTTTCGCTACTATGTTGCGGAGGAAGGCTAATGGCTCGGGAAATCTCGTACAGATACTGGAGTGACATCAATGAGGGAGAAGCGTTGTCCCGCGTCGAAATGGATGTGCCTTTTGAAAGGGTTATTCTTGATGCGGCCGCCACTCAGGACTATTTTCCTGGGCACCATAATCCCGCTTACGCAAAGCACCAGGGCCAAAAGAATATTTATCTGAATACGATGGCTATTGAAGGTTTTATAGATCGTGTTGCTACGGATTGGGCCGGTCCTCATACCTTTATCCGCAAGCGGCAAATGCAGATGCGTGCCTCAATTTATGCCGGTGACACCATGATAGGAGAGGGCAAAGTGGAGCGTCGCTATGAGGAGGATGGGCGCACACTGGTGGACGTGTCGATTACGATATCAACCCAGAACGGTGCCTGTGTGCCGGCGAATTTAACATTAGAGTTGCCTCGCAGTTGAATTCATTTTAACTTCATTGCACGGGCTGGGGTGACAAAATGGTACTGAGTAATTTTTCATCATGGTTTGATCTGCCGCTTACTGATCAGTATTACAACGAAGACCATGAAGCATGGCGGTATGCGCTTCGGCAATTTATTGATCGGGAAATTGCTCCAAATGTCGATGCCTGGGAAGAAGCAGGAGAGTTTCCGCGCGAACTATACAAAAAGGCTGCTGAAATAGGCCTGTTGCAGCTTGGATATCCTGAACAATACGGCGGTGTACCCAAACCTGACATCTTTTTCGACGTTGTCACCTGTCAGGAGCTCGCTCGTATTGGCGGTGGCGGGGTACACCCCAGTCTCAATAGCCACACTATTGGTATGCCACCAATATTAGCCCTGGGCAGCGATGAGATGAAGTCCCGACTGGTACCTGAGGTGATTAGCGGTGAAAAAATATCGGCGCTTGCTATTACCGAACCATCAGGTGGCTCTGATGTAGCTAACCTTAAAACAACTGCCCAACGTGAGGGCGATCATTACATCGTCAATGGTTCAAAAACCTATATCACCAGTGGAATTAGGGCAGATTATTACACGGTCGCCGTGCGTACGGGTGGCGAAGGTGCTTCAGGTATTTCACTTCTGCTTATTGAAAAAGGCACACCGGGTTTTACACAGACACCCCTCGATAAGATGGGCTGGTGGTGCTCTGATACCGCGACGCTTTATTTCGATAATTGTCGGGTGCCTGTCGAGAACCTGATTGGTACCGAGAACAAAGGTTTTTCCGGTGTGATGATTAACTTTAATTCTGAGCGACTGAATATTGCCGCGATGGCCAACGGTCTGGCAATGGTCTGCATGGATGAAGCCGTCGCCTGGGCAAAAGAGCGAAAAACATTTGGCCGCCGCTTAATGGAGCATCAGGTCATTCGTCATAAAATTGCCGAAATGGCCAAGCGAATTCTGAGCACCCAGGCACTTCTCGAAAAAACAGCCTGGCAGATGCAGCGAGGCGAGGTGCCGGTTGTTGAGTTGAGTTTGTTGAAAGTTCAGGCTACTGAAACGATGGAATATTGTGCGCGGGAAGCGGTACAAATATTCGGTGGTATGGGTTTTATGCGCGGCAACAAGGTGGAGCGGATTTATCGTGAGGTCCGGGTTTACGCTATTGGTGGCGGCTCGGAAGAAATTATGCGTGATCTAGCTGCAAGGCAGTTGGCTTTATAGCTTCTGCTTCGATTATTATTTAGCCAACAGATAAAGTATTATTTGTCGCAGTAGGGCTTGAGAGGGGCGAAGGACTGCTGTAATTAGCTATTTTGAATAGAAAACACTAAACGTTAATTTGCAGATACATTTTTGCAGATACATTTTTGCAAGTACATATTTGCAAGTACATATTTGCAGGTACATGTTTGCAGGTACACATTTGCAGGTAAAAAGACCAGCAGGGTCGCCATAAACGTAAGGGGAAAAGCATGAGAGTTTCAGCGGTAGCGGTGTTGCTTGTAGTGGGAGTCACCTCAATGCCTGCCATGGCTTACATTGATCCTGCCTCTGGCAGCGCAATCATGTCGGCAATTATTGGTTTTTTTGTTGCCATTAGTCTCGCTGTTAAAACCTACTGGTATAGAATAAAAGCGTTTTTTAGCGGTTCAAAAAGTGACTCATCTGTTGATACGCAAGAACAGGAAAAAGCCGAGCCTTTGGAAAAACTCGACTAACCTCGGTGTTGAGAAAAGATTAGCAGTCTCCAGGGTGTATGAATTGACCAGGCAGGATACCAGGTGAGTGATAAAAACCAATCCCTTGAAAAAGATTACTGGAACAACTTCTATAGCAAGTGGGTGATCGAGATTCCCTCGCAGTTTTGTGTGCAGATGTTGACGGAAGTGGATAAGCAGCACACGATTGTAGAATTCGGTAGTGGTAATGGACGAGATTCGCACTATATTGCTCACCAGGGTCATATGGTAGTAGCTATGGACTTATCGAAGGAAGCTGTTGCAAGAAGCAGTTCGGTAATGGCGGAACGGGGTATCGAGCACGCGGTGTTTTCTATCGGTGATGTGGCTGATGAAAAAGATGTAGCGCGCATATTGGCTATGGCTCGTGCTCGAGGCCACGCAAGTAACAGTGCTGTAGTCGTCTACTGCCGTTTCCTGTTACATTCGCTAGATGAGGGGCAGGAAGAGCGTTTTCTTACCGCACTATCCGGGCATATGGCCGCAGGTGATTCATTGTATTTAGAATTTCGTAGTAGCGAAGATGCGGGTATGAAGAAGATTTTTGGCAACCACTACCGACGCTACATTGATACTGATAATCTGATGTCAGAGCTTAACGATAGATACAACTTCGCCACCGAATACTGTTTGACCGGGCAGGGAATGGCGAAATACAGGGATGAAGACCCTTTTGTAAGCCGGGTTATCGCCAAAAAACTGTAGCCTTTTAATTTTCTCTTTAGTTTATTAGTTTATTAGTTTATGTTTTCACGTGTACGTCGTACTGGGCCAAAAAAGCCGTCATTTTTCCGCAGCATTGTCGATCTAATCAGCTTCTTTCAGCTGCCGGCAGAGCACCGTCAGGTGGTGTTTTATTCGGAGGGCAAAACATACTGGGTGCATCTCGAAGGTATTCTGCGGGCTTTTCTTGACATTACTGATAACACTGTTTGTTACATTACGTCGGATTGCAACGATCCGGGACTGCAGTTACAACATCCTAAGTTAAGACATTTTCGCACTGATGAAGCCGGAATACGTAACTGGTTATTTGAAAATATAGACACCCGGGTGATGGTGATGACTATGCCCGATCTACACCAATATCAGGTTAAACGTTCTAAACATAAGGTTCACTATGTTTATCTGCAGCACAGCCTGGTGAGTTTCCATATGGTGTATCGTGGCGGTGCTTTTGATTATTTTGATTCGATTTTTTGTGCGGGACCCCATCACATCAGGGAAACCCGAGCGTTGGAGGCATATTATCAATTGCCGAGAAAGAACTTGGTCGAACATGGGTATGGCCGACTGGATTCTATTATTGAAAATCGCAAATCAAAGGTTTCGACGAGGGATGAACTACCTGCAGAAAAACAGCAAACAAAAATTCTTATTGCGCCTTCCTGGGGTGATGATTCGATCTCCAATACTGTTATCGATGATATTCTGGTCGGATTGTTAGGCGCTGGTTACGCGGTTATTTTCAGGCCGCATCCACAAACGGTGAAGTTTTGTGCTGGTTTGATCGAAGCGCTGGACAGGAAATTTAGTGTTGACTCCGCTTTTACTCTGGAGGTTGATGTCAGTGGTGAAGAGTCTCTACACCAGTCCGATCTGATGATAAGTGACTGGTCCGGTGCGGCTCTCGATTATGCCTTTGGGCTTGAGAAACCTGTGCTATTTGTCGATGTGCCCCGAAAAATCAACAACCCCAATTACAGTGATATTAGTATAGAGCCTTTTGAGGTGGGCATAAGAGAGCGGATTGGCGCTGTTCTACCGCTCGATGAAATGGCCGTTTTGCCTGCGGTAGTAAAAAAGCTGTTGCAGAGGGCGTCCTCTGACCGTATTGATGAAATTAGGACAGAGAACGTTTTCAATGTAGAAACCAGCGCCCAGGCTGGAGCCAACGCTCTCAAATTAATTGTCGAAGCGAATGATTAAAATAGGTGGTATTGCGCCTGTCAGGGACCTCGGTATTCACCGAATGTTAATTACTTCTTCGCTTAACTTTCGGGTTGTTGCATATTTGGTTGGAGTAACTGCTTGAAACTATCCAGATATCTACTGCTTACTTCATCGCTGCCATCTGCAGTTCTACTGGTTATTCCAGGGATGCTTTATTTTTTCAATCGGGCCGAGTGGGGAGGCGATGTTTTTCCTCTACTGGTGCTTGCTGGTTGTTGGCCGCTGGTGATGATGTTTTTGGCGGCTGCTTTTCCCTTACTGGGGCGAAGGCGATTGCTTTGTGCGAATACCTTATTGATTTTCGGCCTGATTATTCTGGCAAATGATGTTTTTTCTCCTGTGCAACTGGGGATTTTGGACGGGCAGAGACTGAGCAGCGACGAACCTCTACTAAGCACCATGGTTGAACTGGTGATTTTGGTGGCTGTGTCCGGATTGTTCATCTACTTTTCATCCGCAGATAGTAATTGGCCGGAAATATTTTCCTTCGCTGTACTATTTGCAGGTGCGGTGTTGGTCTTGCTATCAGTGGTGACGGCTAGCGCAGATCACCCCTCGAGAGATCAGGCGGCGAATGCAACAGTCAGTGATCAACCTAATATCTATCATCTTCATCTGGATGCAATGCAGACAGACTTTTTTCTACATTATCTAAACACGGAAGACAGTGAACAGAATTTTGATGGCTTTGTGTTGTACGAAAATAACATAGCTAACTATGCTTACACGCTTCCTTCGGTAGCCAGCTATTTAACCGGCACTGTCTACACTGAGGGCCGCTATGATCACTGGTTAGATGGGGCTAGTTCAGGGC
>QNFP01000095.1 GCA_003645535.1 Gammaproteobacteria bacterium
CGGTTCCGATCTCGGCCCACGTTTAGTAGTCACAGCTTTTGCGGATCTACATCACCCTGAACTGCGTACGCATTTTGTTGCCAATATAGATAATGATGCGCTGTCTTCCGTACTGGCTCAATGCACTGCCGAAACCACCCTGTTTATCGTTTCTTCGAAAAGTTTTTCGACATCAGAAACGCTGACCAACGCTGACGCAGCAAGGGCCTGGCTGTGCGACGAAGGCATTCCCGAAGCAAAGGTTAATCAGCATTTTGCCGTCGCCACAGCCAATAATGCAGCGGCGCTTGCCTGGGGCATTAACACGGAACAAGTATTTGCCGTGGGTGATTGGGTCGGGGGTCGTTTTTCCCTGTGGTCAGCTATCGGCCTGCCTATCGCGCTAGCATTGGGGCGAGATGTTTTTCTGCAATTGCTCAGCGGTGCCCGAGAAATGGATAAGCATTTTCGCGACACTGCTTTTGCCGACAACCTGCCGGTACTTCACGGCCTGCAAGCTATCTGGCATATCAATTTTCGCGGCTCCGAACATGGCGGCTACGGGAGCCGCGCAGTCTTACCCTATATCCACCGACTCAGGCTGCTCCCCGACTACCTGCAGCAGTTGATGATGGAAAGTCTTGGTAAAAGCACTACAAAAACCGGTGCGCCGAGCACTATAGCCACTGGCCAGGTGGTCTGGGGCAGCGAGGGGACTAATGGCCAGCACTCCTTCCACCAACTCTTGCTGCAGGGCTCCGAGCTGGTCTCCATCGACTTTATTGCCACCGGCACGGCACACTGTAAAAAGGAAGCCCACCAGCACCTGGTCGCAAACTGTCTGGCACAAAGCCAGGCCCTGATGCAGGGCAAATCAACCGACCAGGCTTACCATGAGTTACTAACCGAGGGCATGAGCAAAGCGGCAGCTAATGAACTCGCTGCCCACAAAGCCGTACCCGGAAACCGGCCTAGCAATATACTCTTAATAGATCAGTTCAACCCCCAAAGCCTCGGCTCACTGCTGGCCTTTTATGAGCACAGCGTCTATGTACAGAGCGTGATCTGGAATATCAATCCATTCGATCAGTGGGGCGTAGAATTAGGCAAGAAAATGAGTGGTGAATTATTGGCATTACTTAACGAGGTCAGCGAGGATGCACAATCATTTGATAACCTGGACAGTTCAACTCGCACCTTGCTGAGCCGATTGCGCGATCCTGGCGCCATCAGAAAAAGCTAGAAAAACTACAGAATATTATCGCTTTTTTTATCAACTACTTAACACTTCCCCCAACAACAAATTGGCGTCTGTTCTTTTATCTTTGTTTGGGGTAAGGTTGCCGACCTTTTTTATATAAGCGCGGTGCCATTATGGTGCCAACCCGCTCATTACAACTTCCCATTACAACTTACTCATTACAACTTATTGACAACTGAGGGATATACATTGTGATTATAGGCATACCCCGGGAAAGCAAACCCGGTGAAAACCGGGTTGCAATGACTCCCGCCAACATACAGGTATGGACAGAAAAAGGCATTGATTTCCTTGTCCAGAACGGGGCCGGAGAAGCCGCAGGTTACCTGGACGACCAATATGAGGCTGCCGGCGCATCGCTGCAAAGCGATCGAAACACAATTTTTGCCAGTGCAGATATAATTTTTCAGGTTCAGTCCTTTGGCGCCAACCAGGTTAATGGCGATGATGACCTGCCTGCGCTAAAAGCCGGGCAACTCGTCGCCGGCATGATGGATCCATTCGGCGCACCTGCTAACGCCAAAATAATGGCTGACACTGGTGCCACCGCCATTGCCATGGAGCTGGTACCACGTATCAGCCGCGCACAGAGCATGGACGTACTATCTTCCATGGCCACACTGGCAGGCTACAAAGCAGTGCTGATTGGCGCCAGCCATTCACCGCGGATTGTGCCAATGTTGATGACTGCGGCAGGCACGCTGCAGCCAATGCGCACGCTGATTATGGGCGCTGGCGTTGCTGGTTTACAGGCCTGCGCCACCGCTAAACGTCTGGGTGCCGTCGTACAGGCCTATGACGTGCGTGCTGCAGCCCGAGAGCAAATCATCTCTGTAGGCGCCAAACCTGTGGAACTGGATCTGGAAACGGAATCATCAGAAGATAAAGGTGGTTACGCCAAAGAACAAAGCGAGGAATTCCTGGCACGCCAGCAGGAATTACTGACCCAGGTACTCGCTGAACAGGATCTGATTATTACTACCGCGGCCGTACCGGGAGCCAAGTCGCCAATACTGGTCACTGCCGCAATGGTAGAAAGAATGAAACCAGGGACCGTGATTGTCGATCTGGCTGCTGAACGCGGCGGCAACTGTGAGTTGACCAAACTTGGCGAAACTGTAGTAGCCAACGGTGTCACCATACTCGGCCCTGAAAATCTCGCATCGACAATTGCCACCCATGGCAGTCAGATGTTCGGTAAGAATATGGAGACCCTGCTGGGTCACCTTCTCGACGATGATGGCAACCTGAAACTGGATTTCGAGGACGAAATTATTTTTGAAACTGTGATCGCTCACGACCGTGACGTCCCGCATAAAAAAATGCGCGAACTAGTCGGCCTGCCAGCCCTGCCGGAACCGGTGGAAGAGCAGACAGCAGAAACTACTGAAGAATCTTCTGGGGAGGCTTCCTGATGGACTTAATTATCATGCAACTGGCGCTCTTTGTGCTCTCGCTATTTCTTGGCGTGGAGCTCATTACCAAAGTGCCACCCACGCTACACACACCGCTGATGTCGGGCACCAATGCTATTTCCGGCATTACTCTGGTCGGTGCAGTACTGGCCGCAGGTGCTGGCGAAGCCTCCATGCTGGTCCACGCCCTGGGGTTTATTGCAGTGGTTATGGCCACCCTTAATGTCATTGGCGGTTATCTGGTCACCAACCGCATGCTCGCCATGTTTAAAAGGAAGGACTAAGCCATGAATGAATCTATTGTGGATATCATCTACCTTGTGGCAGCAGTTCTTTTTGTGCTTGGCATTAAGGGACTGACCAAGCCGAAAACAGCGGTTCGCGGCAATACACTTTCAGCCCTGGGTATGCTGGTGGCAGTGGTCATCACCCTTCTTGACCGCGATATTGTCAGCTTCGAATACATTATCGCCGGTATGGTAACTGGTGGCGTGATCGGTGGACTGATGGCAACCCGCATACAAATGACTTCAATGCCACAAATGGTCGCATTGCTCAATGGTTGTGGCGGTGGCGCCTCCCTCGGCCTGGCCGCAGCCAGTTATCTACTGGCCATGGAAGGGAATGGCTACAGCACGGATATTATGGGTGTATTGGCCGTCTCTTTTGTCATGGTTACGGTGCTCATCGGTGCGGTAACCATGTCTGGCAGCCTGGTGGCCTTTGCCAAGTTACAGGAATTAATATCGGGGCAGTCTATCGGTTTTGCCGGCATGAAGTTCCTCAACGGCGCTATTTTCCTTACCGCCCTGGCGCTTCTGGTTATGCTGTGTATCAACCCCGCAAACACGCCCCTGTTCTGGGCGCTGGTAACGCTAGCTATAGTGCTTGGGCTGACACTGGTACTGCCTATTGGCGGTGCTGATATGCCCGTGGTCATTGCCCTGCTTAACTCCTACTCTGGTATCGCTGCTGCCGCTGCGGGTTTCATTCTCGGCAACACGGTATTGATTGTGACCGGTTCACTGGTCGGCGCTTCGGGCCTGATTCTCACCAATATCATGTGTGTGGCCATGAATCGTTCGCTGACCAATGTATTATTCGGCGTCATGGCGGAAGGCAGCGAGGATATCGATGCAGACGAGATCTATGCCGGCAAGGTCAAAAGTGCTCAGCCGGAAGAAATCTCCATGATTCTCGAAACTGCACGCAGGGTAGTCATTGTGCCTGGCTTCGGCATGGCCATGGCACAGGCCCAGCACGCGGTACGTGAACTGGCTGATGTAATGGAAGACCATGGCATCGAGGTCGAATACGCTATTCATCCAGTAGCAGGACGAATGCCCGGCCATATGAACGTACTCCTTGCAGAAGCCGAAGTTCCTTACGACCAGATGGTTGAGATGGATCGCATCAACCCGACTTTTGAACAAACAGATGTCGCCATCGTTATTGGCGCTAATGACGTAACCAATCCCATGGCCCGAGACGACAAAGGCAGCCCCATTTACGGCATGCCGATCCTCAATGTCGATAAAGCCAAAACAGTGGTGGTTATAAAACGCTCAATGAGTCCCGGTTTTGCTGGCCTACCCAACCCATTATTTGCTAAAGATAACTGCCTGATGGTATTTGGCGATGGCAAAAAAGCAGTCATTGATATCACTGCAAATCTGGATCTGTCCTAAGCCCAGATACGCTTGCTCTGTGAGCAAAGATTTTCAGAGTATAAATTCTACGTAGAAAAAAGCCCCGTAAAGGGGCTTTTCTTTTTTCCTGGTTTGATTCTTTAGCGTATTGACTGTATTAAACGGTTTTTAAGCCAGCGCTCTATCCACCGGATTCCCTGTCAAGCAAGGTAAGAATTTCAGCCGTTTTGGCGTTCATTAATTGACTGTCGGCACGACTCTCAACATTGAGCCGAACCAGAGGTTCGGTATTTGACATACGCACATTGAAACGCCAATTGGGGAACTCCATGCTGATGCCATCAGTTTTATCTACGCACAAAGCTTCAGAACGATAATGGGTTTCAATGACTTTTAGCACCTGCGCAGCATCAGTTACCGAGCGGTTAATCTCACCGCTAACCGGATAGGCTGCCTGCCGCTCCGCTACTAACTGCGCAAGCGTCTCGTTAGCTGTCGACAGTAATTCGGCGACCAGTAACCACGGGATCATGCCGCTATCACAGTAGGCAAAATCACGGAAATAATGATGGGCACTCATTTCACCTCCGTAGACCGCATCGTGATCGCGCATCACCTGCTTGATAAATGCGTGACCCGTTTTACTTAGTACCGAAGTACCCTCTAATTGCTCGACCAAATCTATGGTATTCCAGGTCAGGCGCGGATCATGCACGATGGATTGCCCCTTACGCTTACTTAAAAACACCTCCGCCAACAGGCCGACCAGATAATAGCCTTCAATAAAGTCGCCGTTCTCATCAAAGAAAAAACAACGATCAAAGTCACCGTCCCAGGCGACGCCAAGGTCTGCTCCACGATCACGAACCAGCTGCGCTGTTACCGCCCGGTTTTCTTCAAGCAAGGGGTTGGGTACACCATTAGGAAAATGGCCATCGGGTTGATGATGAACTTTAATAAACTCGAATGGCAGGCATTTCTCCAGCAAATCAATCACCTGCCCGGCACCACCATTGCCGGCATTGACGACTATTTTTAGCGGTTTCAATGTGTCTACCGCAACATAGCTTAATAAATGCGTGATATAGGCAGTTTTGTCCTGACTTAGCTGCATAGAACCTTTACGGGCTGGTTCGACGAACTCACCGCGTTCTGCCATTGCCCTGATTTCCGGCAGGCCCTGGTCACCACTAAGCGGACGTGACTGTTCGCGGACAAATTTCATGCCGTTATAATCCATGGGATTATGGCTGGCGGTGACCATCAAGCCACCATCAAAACCACCATTAAAGGTGGCGAAGTAAATCTCCTCCGTACCACATTCGCCTATGTGCGTGACATCGCTACCAGCATCACAGATCCCTGCTATAGCGGCAGCACACAGTTCAGGACTAGTGAGGCGAATATCATGGCCGACAACGATATTTTTAGCGTTGAGGTATTGACCAAAAGCGCGGCCAATACGATAGGCAATGGTTTCGTTGAGTTGGTCGGGCACCCGCCCACGGACATCGTAGGCTTTGAAACAGCTGTATTTTTCGCTCATCAGGAGAATTTATCCTGCAGGTAGATATTCTTATAAACATAATTGGTGGCTTCAACATAGCCATCAACACTGCCGCAATCGAAACGCCGTCCCTTAAATTTATACGCCAGCACTTTGCTGGTTTTTGCCATGGTCAATAGCGCATCAGTGAGTTGCACCTCACCATTTTTTCCGGGGGGTGTATGACGCAAAATTTCAAAGATGTATGGCGTGAGAACATAACGCCCTATAATGGCAAGATTACTCGGCGCATCTTTTGCTTCAGGTTTTTCTACCATATCCGTTACCGCGTACAAACCGGGCTCCTCCTCAACTCCCGCGATAACACCAAACTTGGACACTTCCGCTTCGTCTACTTCCTCAATGGCAATCACCGAACATTTGGTACGGCGATAAATCTCTACTAGCTGAGCCATCACCCCCTGCTCCTCGCAAACACACAGGTCATCAGCCAGAACTACACCAAAAGGTTCGTTACCTACCAGTAATTCACCAGTCAGGATTGCGTGACCCAGGCCCTTCATCTCCGACTGACGGGTGGTTGCAAATTTACCGCGGGCAATAACATCGCGAATACTGGCCAGATACGGTTCCTTATCGGTGCCCGCTATTTGATGCTCCAGCTCGAAACTGATATCAAAAAAATCATTTATTGCCCGTTTGCCGCGTCCGGTTACCAGACATATCTCAGTAAGATCTGCATCAAGCGCTTCCTCAACGCCATATTGCACCAATGGCTTATTGACGACAGGGAGCATTTCTTTGGGCATAGATTTTGTGGCGGGCAAAAACCGCGTGCCGTACCCAGCCACTGGAAACATACATTTTTTAATCATCAATCACTTCCTTTTTTTGCTGACCGCTTTTTCGGCACACATCAAACACCGCCATTTTTCGCTTAAATTGTGGCCTGCATTTTACCCTCTAACAGCACGCCTGTGAATCGAGCTCCCTCGCCACTATAAGTCCAATTTATAACCACGTTTATAAATTGGACTTATAGGGACAGTAAGCTAAAATGGCGCGTCTTTTCAGCGACCGGCTTTCTGCTCGTCGCGGTGATTCTCGGATGAGATAGGGGTTCCATTGAAAGAAACAGATGCCCACAAACGCAGCAGCTTCGATTACAATGACCTGATAGCCTGTGCGGAGGGCCGCCTGTTCAACAAGAACAGTGCTCAATTGCCACTGCCAAACATGTTGATGGTTGATAGAGTAACCCACATCAGCACAGATGGTGGTGCCCACGGCAAAGGTGAGATCATCGCAGAGATGGATATCAAACCAGATCACTGGTTTTTTGGCTGTCATTTCCAGGGCGATCCGGTCATGCCCGGCTGCCTGGGGCTTGATGCGCTCTGGCAATTAACCGGTTTTTTCCTGACCTGGCGGGGCAATGACGGGCACGGTCGAGCACTAGGCTCTGGCGAGGTCAAATTCTTTGGTCAGGTACTACCGACCGCCAAAAAGATAACCTACCGTCTTGATATTGCAAGGGTTATTGAGCGAAAATTGGTCATGGCCATATCAAACGGCACGGTTTACGTTGACGACCGAGAAATATACACCGCAAAAAGTTTGCGGGTCGGTCTGTTTCAATCCACTGACAATTTCTAGTGGAATTGAGTAAAATGGCGCCGCTATAGCGCTATAGTGGGTTTAACGATCACATGCAAAAGGGGTTAGTATGAGACGTGCTGTAATTACCGGTATGGGCATAGTTTCCTGCCTGGGTAACGATACTGCCAGTGTGCTTGAGTCCCTCCGCAATGGTCGGTCCGGCATACGCGCCCAGGAAAGTTATCGGGAAATGGGCATGAGAAGCCAGGTCGCCGGACAGATCGACATTGACCCGAAGGACTTTATCGATCGCAAGCAGCTACGCTTTATGAGCAACGGCGGTGCATATGGCTATATCGCCATGCAACAGTCAATTGACGATAGCGCATTGAGTAATGCCGATGTCAGCAACCCTCGCACCGGCCTCATCATCGGCTCGGGCGCGATTTCCGGTGAAAAATTCATTGAGTCGGTAGACACTCTCCGCGACAAGGGTGTACGACGCATGGGGCCTTACCGGGTCACACAAATTATGAGTAGCTCAGTTGCCGCCTGTCTCGCCACACCCTTTCAAATAAAAGGGCTCAATATCAGCATATCATCGGCCTGCGCTACCAGCTCTCACTGCATTGGCGCAGCGGTAGAACAAATTCAACTGGGTAAACAGGACATATTATTCGCTGGCGGTGTAGATGAAGAACACTGGACTATGGCCAGTATGTTCGATGCAATGGGCGCTCTGTCGACCAAATACAACGACACACCGGAAATAGCTTCGCGTCCTTACGATGTTGACCGCGACGGTTTCGTTATGTCTTCCGGTGGAGGCTGCTTTGTGGTCGAGGAACTGGAACACGCGCTGGCTCGAGATGCCAAAATTTATGCCGAAATCGTCGGTTATGGCGCCACATCAGATGGCTACGATATGGTTGCCCCTTCCGGTGAAGGCGCTATACGTTGCATGCAACAGGCGCGGGCGACGGTCGAAGGCGACATCAATTACATCAACACTCACGGCACCAGCACACCGGTCGGAGATATCGCCGAGATCGCCGCCATTCGTGAAGTTTTTGGTGACGAAGCACCACCTATCGGTTCGACAAAATCATTGTCTGGGCACTCTTTGGGAGCCGCTGGCGTACATGAAGCAATCTATAGCCTGCTGATGATGGAAAACGATTTTATTGCCGAGTCGATCAATATCGCCAACCTGGACCCGGCAGTAACTGATATGCCCATCGCAACCAGTCGTATAGACGGGGTTTCTCTTGAGCGGATCATGTCAAACAGCTTCGGCTTTGGCGGCACCAACGCCACCCTGGTATTACAAAAATACCATCAGTAATATGCCTGCGCGCCATTGGCGCATAAGGAATTTCTAATCGGGTATCGCCACAGGGCGCTTAGCACAAGGACTGATTTGCCCCGATCAACACTCGCCAGGGTTTTACGTAAAAAAACAAAGCGTTAAGAGAACCCCTCTCCTGCTCAGAGCCTTCCAAGTCAAATCCCTGGTGACGGAGAAGTATTACCGAAAACGACAGCCGAAAGCGACAGCCGAAAAGTATTCCCGAAAACAATACCCAGTAACGATACCCAGTAACGATAACCGGGCAAATACAGGATAGCATTACCCTGTTTTACCCGGCTTTACTAGGCGGTTAATCGCTAGATATAACGGTTCTCAGTCAGATAGTTTACCAGTTGTTCAGTGCAGGTCTGGATATCATGAGCCCCGGTATCGATAACCAGTTCTGGTTTTTCCGGCACCTCGTAGGCTGAATCTATACCGGTAAAGTGCGGGATTTCCCCGGCACGAGCTTTCTTATAAAGCCCCTTTGGATCCCTTTCTTCACATACCTCCAGAGAGGTAGACATGTGAACTTCAATAAACTCATCGTTCTCAACCACATCTCTGGCCAATTTCCGTTCGGTGCGAAATGGCGAAATAAATGCCGTCATCACAATCAGACCAGCATCGACGAACAACTTGGCCGCCTCGCCAATACGACGAATATTCTCTACACGATCCTCGTCGGTGAAGCCCAGATCACCATTAAGACCCTGTCGCACATTATCGCCATCCAGTAAATAACAGTGATGTCCCCGTTCAAACAGCGCTCTTTCCAGCGCATTAGCCAGGGTTGATTTGCCTGATCCACTCAAACCAGTAAACCAGATTACACAAGGTTTTTGCTCTTTCTTGTCGGCCCTTTCCTGTTTACTCACCACAGAATCATGCCAGGTCAAATTTCTATTCAAAACAACTCCTTAACGTTTTATGTCATGCACTAATGAACTTCAACTCACTGCTCTGCCAAAAGCTATAGCAGTTTCTCTTCACACAAGGCCTGTGCAGGAAAGTCCTCTAAGGAATCTCCCATCGTGCACAAATCTCAAAATGGAATATCATCATCGAAATTATCGAATCCGCCCGCTGGTACTGCTGCTGGCCCGCCTCCGGCAGCTTGCTGGGGTGCCGACTGAGGTGCCGATTGAGGAGTCGCCTGAGCAGCAGGTTGTTGCGACGGCTGTTGTGACTGCTGTTGCGACGAGGCAAAGTCGCCACCCGCGCCACCACGGCTATCCAGCATTTGCATTTCGTTGGCGACAATCTCGGTAGTATAGCGGTCTGTGCCGGTATTTTTGTCCTGCCATTTACGGGTACGTAGCGAACCTTCGAGATAAACCTTGCTACCTTTGCGTAAATATTCACCCGCTATTTCAGCCAGGCGGTTAAAGAAGACCACGCGATGCCACTCGGTACGCTCCTGTTGCTCGCCGCTCTGTTTGTCTTTCCAGCTCTCACTGGTAGCCACAGTAATGTTGGTCACCGCCCCTCCGGAGGGCATATACCGGGTCTCAGGATCCTGTCCCAGATTACCTATCAAAATGACTTTATTGATACCTCTGGCCATGCTCTTCTCCTGTCTTTGACAAGCCCCATAACAACTTGAATCGTTGAGGATGGGGCTTACAGTTTTATCAGATTTACACTTATCCTACAGCTGCGAGTGTAACCCTTTGATCACGACTAATAAATCTATCATGCAGGAAAACCCCGGTTCAACTTAGATTTATCTAGGAAACCTCTGAATAAGTCAGGAACTTGCATTTTGCGCTCAGAATATCCAGCTTCTTCGTCGCCTTAATAGCGCCTACTGTTGGTGCAAATTTTCGCAATAGCTTGCTAGAGCCTGCCCCACGAAGTGTTTTGGGCATTACGTGCAATTTGCACCTCGCCTAAAAGCGCCTACTGTTGGTGAATCTGA
>QNFP01000096.1 GCA_003645535.1 Gammaproteobacteria bacterium
ATCTCATTAGTCGAGTCTCCTGTAGCCACTCTGTCCGTCTCATAAGCGCCCCTCCTCGGGGTACTATGAGAACCGGACAGGTCATGTGCTACAAGACCGGACAGTTTATGTGTTACTAACAAATTTATGATTATTTCTTGTCTTATGCATAGATCGGTTTATAATTAACTGAACGTTCGTTTAGCTGCGTGGCATCCCTTATTCCAACTATGAAAAAATCTCCAAGAACAAATCCCCAGCACATTCTTGAGCGCGCAACGCCATTGTTTGCGCGCCATGGTTACGATGGTGTGTCGATGCGCGACGTGGCTGCTGCTGTGGGTGTAACCCCCGCTGCGCTTTATCATCATTTTAAGGATAAAGATGAGCTGTATATCCAGGCTGTCAACCACGTTTTTGGAAAGAAATTTAGCGATGCCAAAGCCATAATGGCCGATAACGACGAACCCGTAAAAAGGCTCGAAACGTTTATTACCTGGTTTGTACGTGTACTCAACAAAGATAAAGATTTCCAAAAGCTGTTGCAATGGGTAATGCTCGACTCAGATCCCAGGCGCTTGCAAAAACTTACCAAAAACACTTTTCAGGAGCTGTTTGCCGCCATTCAAAAGCTGGGGGAGTCGTTCAAACAACAATACGACCCACATCTGCTTGCGGTGTCCATCATTGGGCTGGTGTTATATCACTTTGAAAGCAGCGCGGTGAGAAAAAAGTTGCCTGGCAGCCGGGCTACTCATGATCAGGCCAAAACGATCACTCTGCACATTACCGCGCTTTTAGAAAATGGCTTGTTGACTCACTAATTAATAAAAACACTACCCCTATATGAAAAATATTTCGCTACGCACTTGTTACGTGCTTTTTTTATCTTTGTTAGCGCTTACTACCCTGAGCGCCTGTAAAGATGATGCTCGAATCGAAAGCATCGAGCCAAACACCTGGCAAACAACGGTGATTACTGTTCGAGAGGAGGAGCTTGCCGAAGAATACACAGTAATCGGATCCGTGGTGGCAGACACACGTATAGATATATCTTCTCGTATTAGTAGCTATATACACAAACTTACGGTGCAGGAGGGGGATGCCATTGATGAGGGCCAGTTACTGATCGTTCTCGATGACGAAGAACTGGAACACAGTATCAATCAGACTCGAGCTGCTGTTCAGACGGCACAGGCCGTTTTAACTGATGTCGAGACCGATCTTAAGCGCTTTGATAATCTGCTCCGGCAAGGTAGCATTTCTGAGATAAAAGTACGCAAAACCCAACTGCAAAAATCTACTGCTATAGAAAATCTGAATCGTGCCAGGGCTGCGCTTTCAGCGGCCAACTCGCAGCGCCAATATATTCAAATTCGCAGCCCCGCAGCCGGTATTGTTACTAAACGTCACCTGCAGGCAGGCGGTCTCGCCACTCCGGGACTCCCCCTGCTGACTATCGAATCCAGAGACAATCTTAAGTTCGAAACCTTTATTGCCGAAAGCCAACTGGCAAATATCAAACTGGACGATACGGTCATTCTCAATATCGAAAATCTCGGCAACAGTAGCAGCCTTACCAATAACGATTTCGTCGAATCTCTGATCGGCGTAGTCACACAAATTGTCTATTCCGGCGATCCGGTAGCGCGCAGCTACAAAGTAAGCATCGCTCTACCCCCGCGGCCTGATATTTATACAGGCATGTTTGGCCGAGCCACATTCGTGGTTGGCAAGAGCAACAACATCACCATACCCGATTCAGCTATGGTTAAAAAAGGTGGGCTGGACGGAGTGTATCTCGTTGATGAAGAAAATAAAGTCTGGTTTCGATGGTTGCGCGTTCGTCGTCTATGGCCCGGAAAAGCAGAAATTGCAGCTGGCCTCAGCAGTGGCGAAAGAATCCTTGCAGTCATTCCAGCAAACATTCGTGAGGGCGACCTAATCCAGGCACCGGGGTCTGCTCGAGATACCAGGAGCAGTGCCCGGTGAGTGATAGGAGGCTTAATCCTGCTGGCCTATTGGCCAGTTTCTTTGTTACCTCTCGTATCACCAGCCTGTTTGTACTGGGCTGCTTGCTATTCGGCATCGTGGGAATAGCCTACACCCCGCGGGAGGAAAACCCGCAAATCGTTGTCCCCGGTGCGGATATCATTATCGGTTTACCCGGCGCCTCGCCTCTGGAAGTCGAACAATTAATCATCCAGCCCATGGAAAATATCGTCAAACAGATTTCCGGTGTCGACCATGTGTTCACTACAGCCATGACCTCCATGGGTATCATCAATGTACAGTTTGAGGTTGGCGCAGATAAAGAACTGTCTCTGGTAAAGCTTTATGACCAGATCTTTGGTCACCTCACAGTGTTACCTCCAGATGCCACCATGCCCATGATAAAAAGTGTCGATGTCGATCACGTTCCTATCGTCACCATCACACTTGCCTCGCCCCACTACGACGACTATGCGTTAAAACGCGTAGCCGATCGAGTCATGCTCCGGTTACGCAGTATAGATACGGTGTCGGCAAGCTACGTAAAAGGCGGCCGCGACAGGCAGCTCAGAATCGAAATCGACCCCGGCAAAACCAAAGCTCATGGTATCTCCTTTGATCAGGTTCGCAATGCGATTCATGCAGTCAATATATCCTCCCCCGCGGGTACAACGGTAAACCATGGCGAGTCCATAGATATATTTTTCAACGGCCAGTTGACCCACGTCGATGAGTTGAAGCGCCTTATTGTTGGCGTCCACGAGCAACAACCGATATACCTTGCCGATATCGCCACCGTTGTCGACGGTCCATCCCAAACTCGCGACACATTAAGCCGGCTCGCATTCGGACCTGCCGATGCCCGCTTTAGCGATTACCCTGAGACAGAAATGCCCGCCGTTACCATCGCCGTTGCCAAAAAAGCAGGCAGTAATGCCGTGGTTATGGCGAACGAAGTATTGTCGCGCATCGAAATCATGAAGCAGACAATTATCCCCAGTAATGTTGAAGTAGTCGTTACCCGTGATGACGGGAAAAAAGCCAATGATGCCGTCAATCTGTTAATGCTCAATCTTGGCATCGCAGTTATCGCCGTCATTGTCATAACCGTATTTTTCCTGGGCTGGAAGGAAGCACTGATCGTCGGTTTTGCCGTGCCCCTGATCCTTGCCCTGACTCTGGGCGTAGATTACCTGTTTGGGCCGACCATCAACCGGGTAACACTATTTGCCCTGATCCTGTCGCTGGGCATGCTGGTGGATGGCGCTATTGTTGTGGTTGAAAATATTCACCGTCACTTTATCGAACTGGGCGACGGCGATAAGCGCGAGGCGACCATCCGGGCCACCAATGAAATTGGCAACCCGACCAACCTGGCCACCTTCGCCATCATGCTCGCTTTTGCTTCACAGTTTGTTTTAACGGGCATGCTTGGGCAGTATTTTTATCCCCTGGCTTTTAATGTACCGGTCACCATGTTGGCTTCAGTACTTATTGCCTACATCGTTACCCCGTGGGCGGCTTATAAACTCCTCGACCCAGCAACGCTGAAAAGCGGCCCACAACTGGACAAACAATTACGCTTACAGGAACGTTTACAGGAAAGCTTACAACGGGCCAGGCGACTGGGAATTAAAATCCCGCCTCTGGGTAAAGGCAAAGGCCTTTCACTGGCTAATTTTTTTGAAGCAATACTCATCCCCCTGCTGGATCGGCGCGGTCTACGACGGGGTCTATACGCACTGATAATTATTACGATTCTTCTTGCCGTATTACAGTCTGCCTGGCAATTCATCAGACCGGCTGGCGTCAATGGTCCGCAATCCTTTCTAGGTGTTCCCGTCGCCATGCTGATGAGAGACAACAAAAATACCTTTAATGTCACTATCACAATGCCCAAGTTTACGCCGGTCGAAATTACCGATCGGGTCGCACGAGAAGTCAGTGTTGTGCTGGGTGCGAACAAACATATCACCGATTATCAGACCTGGATCGGTCAGTCCGGAGTTATTGATTTTAATGGCCTATTGCGCGGGGCAAGTAATAAACGAGGCTCCCATTACGCCGAAATTCGTGTCAACTTGACCGACAAAAAACAGCGCGGAAAAAGTTCCATCGATATTGTCTACGACATGCGGCCCCAGATAGAGGCTATAGAGAGACGCCACCCAGGCAGTCTCATTCAACTGGTTGAAGACCCGCCAGGGCCGCCCATGCAAGCCACGGTGCTGGCGGAAATATACGGCAGGGATCTCGATGTAATGGCAGACGCTGCGGAGCGCGTTAAGGAGCAATTTGAAAGCACCTACGACATGGTTGAAGTCTACGACTCAGTTCCCGATGATACCCACGAATACCGGGTCACTGTCGATCGAGAAAAGGCTGCTCTAGCTGGGATCAGCGCGGCCGAAGTCGCCACTTTGCTGCGCAGAATTCTCGATGGCGAAGAAATAGGCCGCGCCCACCTTATTGACGAAAAAACTCCGGTGCCGATCACCATGGAGATTCCGCGGCATTTCAATGTCGAACCAACAGACCTGTCGATGATGTACATAGCCAACCGGCAGGGTGACGCTATCCCCCTGTCTGAGCTCACCAGGCTTGAACTGGTCAGTGCAGAAAAACCTATCTTTCATAAAGATTATGAGCGGGTGATCTTTGTGGCAGGTGAGCTGACTGAGATTTCTCCTGTCTACGCAGTACTCGAACTGGACAACAAACTCGATGGCCTGGAAATAGCCGGTGGCCATCGGCTTTACACCGGCAACCTGGGTTTAACGGCGGCAACGCCCAACGCCCTCGACGGTTACCAGTTGCTTTGGGGTGGGGAATTGCGACTCTTACTCGATGTTGTAGACGGTATGTCCAACTCGTTTGGCCTGACCATGCTGTTTATCTACATCCTGCTGACCGCCTATTACCAGTCATTCAAAATCCCTCTGATTGCCATGTCGGCCATCCCATTGGGCATCATAGGCATCTTTCCCGCCCACTGGATACTCGGGCAGGCTTTTAGCGCAACCTCAGCGATTGGCATTATTGCTCTGGCTGGTATTGTGGTGAGAAACTCGTTGTTAATTATTGATTTTGTCCTCGACCTTCGCAAAACTGGCGTACCCATTCGCGATGCTATTTTGCAGGGCACCCTGCTTCGCCTACGTCCAATTTTGCTCACCGCACTATCGACGATGCTGGGTAGCTTCGTGATGATCAATGACCCTATATTTGGTGGTCTGGCTATTTCATTGATTTCCGGCACGGTAGTCTCCACAGCGCTGACCGTTATCGTGGTGCCCCTTTTGTTTTACCAATTCCTGATTAACGAAGAAGAAACTCTCCAGAAGGCACAGTCATCATGATTTCAGGTACACGCCTTAAGCAATTAATCAGACTCATATTCGGGCGGCTTTTTATAACCAGATTACTTATCCGTTCAATCTTAGTTTCCTTAATATTTCCTCTAAGTAGTCTAGCCAATGCCGAAAGCCTGGATGATGCCTGGCGATTGGCCTTATCGGGAAATTTCAAGATTAAAGGTGCACAACAACAGGAACTCGCGGCAGATGCGCAACTCGCCAGCGCTAACGCTGAGCGCCTACCAAACCTCGCGCTGGTTGCTGATTATCTGAAGATGGACAAGTCACCCAGATTTGAGGGCAAATTTGGTAACAATATCCCTTTTGCTGTTTCCTATTGGGATAAGGAATCGACGTACTACAGCGCCTCATCGACATTGCCGTTGTATACAGGAGGACGTATCACCGCAGACATCAACGCGGCCGAGGCCCAGCGTTCAGCCGCTATAGCAAATACGTCACACTCAATCAGTAGCGTGAAAATGGCAGTTGGCAAAGCCTATATCAACGTTCTACGTGCTCAAAGCGCCGTAGGCCTGACAAAGAGCCATGTCAAGAGCCTTACCAGCAACCAGACAGATGTTGAAAACCTGCTTAACCAGGGCCTGGTGGCCCGCAATCATCTGTTGATGGCAAATGTTGCTCTGGCAGATGCCAAACAGCAATTATTGCAGGCAAATCACCATTCCGAATTAGCCAAGGCTGATTACAACCGACTGCTAAACAGAACCTTAGATACGGAATTCTTGCTTGAGCCCCTGACTTTTGCAGAGCTAACGCTGCCCCTGGAAGAACTTAGTAACCAGGCTTTGACCAGGCGGGATGATATACAAACACTAAAGCATCGCTCTGAGGTGCTTAATCAAAATGCCAATATCGCCAAATCTGTCAGCAAACCACAATTTGGACTCACCGGAATGTACCTTCACCAGGACAATAGAATCAATGTCAATAATGACGTTTTCGCTGCCAATGTGAGCATGATCTGGAATGTCTTTGATGGCGGCGTCAGTCGGCATCAAAGCAATCAGTTACAACGCCAGGCCGCCGCTATTCGGGCACAGGAAGACGAGCTGACTGGTGTGGTGAAACTGCAGGTACGCAAGGCCTGGCTCGCTTTACAGGCTGCCCACGAGCGCGAAAGTATGACCAGTATTAATATAAAGCAGGCCGAAGAAAACCTCAGTTCCAGCAAGAACCGCTATCAGGCTGGCCTGATCACTAACACGGAAGTACTGGACGCAGAAAATCTCAGGGTTAGAGCCCATCACCATCATAACGATGCAAGTTATGATGCTTCTTTGACACTGCTACAGCTTAAGCATGCAGCGGGTATTCTGTAACGACTGTGGGTACGGTTACCGTGTGATAACCATGCAATTACCCGCTAAGCTGATCCCGCCCCACCGTTCGCTTGCACACAATGCTAAAACCGCCCCCGAATGGTCAGTAGCACCGCTGTTTTAGAGACAAAATAGCAGTTTTACTACTGTAATTTCGACTTGCTGGGTTCAACGCAGACTGTAGTGTGTCCAGGTACTACTGAGCACAAATTAGCTGAAAATCAATGCAGGGTTGAACCATTTTCTGTGGTTTTCTGTGGTTTGACAGCGTACCGGCCCGAGCGTAGAGTCCCCAAAACTATATTTATGTCAATATACTGGCAAAAATGCACACTGGAGAAATATAAAATGGCTTTAGCAGCTGTAGATACCTCGCAAGACTTCTCTGAAGCAACTTCCTCGGTTCCTGTACTAGATCATGATATCGTCATTATTGGTTGTGGTTTCTCTGGGCTAGGAACGGGCATCAAGTTACTTAAAAAAGGTTTTGGAGATTTCATTATCCTCGAAAAGGCCGACGGCGTTGGTGGTACATGGCGGGACAATACTTATCCCGGGCTGGCAGTAGATGTGCCTACATTGAGTTACTCTTTCGGTTTCGAGCAAAACCCCCATTGGTCAAACCTATATGCACCGGGTTCGGAGCTAAAAGCTTATGCCGAGCATTGCGCAAAAAAATACGGTATTACTGCTCATTTACGCTATAACTGTGATGTTACCGAAACAGCCTATGACGAGGAAAACAATGTCTGGGTTACCAGTACAGCAGATGGAAGAACTTTTACATCGCGTTATGTGGTCAGTGCTACTGGCTATCTAACGTTACCTAAATTGCCAGACATCGAAGGCATCGATGATTTCAGAGGCAAAAAGATGCACACCGGACGCTGGGATCACAGTCACGATCTGACTGGTGAGCGAGTAGGTTTTATTGGCACCGGCGCTACAGCAATTCAGGTGATACCCGAAATCGTCCCCAAACTAAAAAGTCTTTCGGTTTATCAGCGCACACCCATCTGGTTGCTGCCAAAGAAAGACATGCCCATACCCAACTGGCTGCAAGCTGGCTTTAAACATGTACCGGGGCTACAACGCTCGGCACGAACGATGATGCAGATCTTCACCGACACGATCATGATTAACGGACTTGTTTTTAACAAGCAGTTATCCTGGATGATTAAGTGGCTTGAGAAATTTTCTATCAAGCATATTCGTAGCCAGGTAAACGACCCTGAAATACAGAATAAGTTGATTCCCGAATATGACTTTGGCTGCAAGCGACCTAGCTTCACCAACAAATTTTATCCCGTTTTTAACGAAGAACATGTAGAGCTTGTTACCGATTCTATTGAACGTGTTACTGAAAAAGGCATTGTCACGAGCGATGGTAAAGAGCGTGAAATAGATACACTGATCTACGGCACCGGTTTTGAGGTATTCCAGAAAGGCAGTGTCCCTACTTTTGGGGTCAAAGGCTTAAGCGGTCTGGATATCAGCGACTATTGGGAAGCAAACCGTTATCAGGCTTTCGAAGGCGCGACTGTCCCACAGTTTCCAAACTTCTTTATGATTATGGGACCTTACAGTGTTTGCTCCGCCTCTTATTTCGGCATGATTGAAACCCAGACGCGACATTTGACCCGGTGTCTAAAAGCCGCCGAAAAGCGCAATGCGAATTACATCGAAGTCAAACAATCGGCCAACGATAAGAATTTCAAAAAAATTCAGAAACGGGCCAAATACACTATCTTTCAGTCTGGCAACTGTGGTGGTTCCAATAGCTACTACATAGACCGTCATGGCGACAGTCCATTTATCCGGCCATCGACCAGCATAGAACATTGGTTGACCAGCTGTTTCTTCCGGATGAGTAATTATAATTTCAAAGCAAAATAAGGTACTACACCTCTAGCTTCACGATACTAACCTGGATATTTCATAAAAAAGAACGATGGAACCGTATAAACCCCGCGGATTTCAGTCGCCAAACCAATATCCAGGGACGATTCCACCGTGACAGAATGCTACCAAACCTCCATCCCTTTTACACCCGTTAAACGCCACAAAGTTGAAGCCGATTTCAGCGGTGGCGATATCACCAGCAACGCCGGTATTCCTCTACTTTCCCAGATTGACCAGAAGATGAGCTTAACCCGATCTGTTGCAAGGGCACTGACCGATTCCCGACGTAAAGCCAGCTGCGACCACTCGCTGGAAGAACTCATCAAACAGCGCGTCTATGCCCTGGCGCTGGGCTACGAAGATCTGAATGACCATAGTGAGTTGCGCCATGATCTGGCACTGCAAACGGCGACCTCACGAATTGAGACCCTGGCCAGTCCGGCCACTCTTTGTCGACTCGAGCAACGCTCAGATCGAGAAGCGGCAGTCGCCATACACCAGATTCTTTTTCAGCAGTTTATCGATGTCCATGATCGCCCACCCAAACGACTGATCCTGGATTTTGATGCCACCGATACGTGTACGTCTTTTGTGATCGTCACTTGCTGGTGAGCTACCTGCGTCGCAGTGACATCGACGCGGCCAGGCACAGCTGGGCTATCTTGTCGTTACTGGTCAAGGCACTGCGCCAGCATTGGCCCAGGGTAGGAATCATCTTCCGGGGTGACAGCGGTTTTTGTCGCTGGAAGATATTGCGCTGGTGTGATCGCCACCAGGTACGCTATATCGTGGGTGTAGCGCAGAATAAGCGGTTAAGGGCCAAGTCGGCTCCCTGGATAGAATTGGCAGCGTTGCAGCATACCCTCACCGGCAAGAAACAACGTGTGTTCGCATCAATCCATTACGGTGCCCGCAGTTGGGACAGGCCGCGCCGGGTTAGAGTCTGCCCCGCGAGTGCAGCGAGTGCTTTGGGTATTGTCAAAGCGGAACACAGTTCTCACGGCCCCAATCCCCGGTTTGTAGTGACCAACCTACCACAGACGGACCGCTACCTGTATGACAAGATTTACTGCGCCAGGGGTGACATGGAAAACCGAATCAAGGACCAGCAACTGGACTTGTTTGCTAAACGAACCTCTGCCCACCATTGGTGGCCGAATCAATTCCGGCAATTACTGTCGGGTTTAGCTTATACCCTGTTTGAAGGACTGCGGCGCAAAGCGCTGCTGAACACGCCTCTGGCCACTGCCAGTCCAAACACCATACGATTGAAGCTGTTGAAAATCGGTGCGGTTGTCATTCGCAATACACGCCGCATTCGTCTCACTCATGAAATTTTCGGGCTAGATATACCATCACATATGCCACCGTGACGAACTTAACGAAATATTTGTGTGCTATTTATGGTAATAGTTCACGGTCGCCAGTGCCGAAACCTTATGTGAGCTGGTGCGTTCTGGGTTTTCCTCTCCGATAGCTGTTCGGCTAACCATTGAAACCATTCTGCCCAGGACGGCTGTTGCTGTTCGAGACGAATAGTATCTAGCCAAACCGCAAGTTTGCGGTGCATAACACAGATCATTCCACCGGCTAGCTGCTCCACCAGTAAATAAGGCGCTATACGTTCATGGACTAACACGCCCATGGTTTCAAAAATCGTGCATATTTGCACAGCTGCCTGTTCACCCCGAGGACCCAGACTGCGTAATTCTTCCGCACTGGCATTGTCGGGTAATGCTCGTATCAGTGCCACGGCATGGGAGAGCTCGGGACTATAAAAGGTTTTCATCAAGTCAGATGCAATCATGTCGCTACGTTGCTTGCGTAATTCGGTCATTTGATAAAGACCAAAAATCACTCCGCTAATGATAGTTAGGGCGCCTAGTATTTCTGCCAGATTAGCTAGCTCACCGAGGGTCATTTTTTACCTTTTATTATTTAGTTTTTTGTCTAAAGCTGCCGATAACACAAATTATTTTCCTGTCAGTGATTCAAACCAGGGAAGCACCCTTTCTGCATTGATCTTATAGGGATAAGCATGGCCCCAGTCGGCCAGTTCAT
>QNFP01000097.1 GCA_003645535.1 Gammaproteobacteria bacterium
AGTCCCGATGGGTACAGGTCTGGTAATGGAATGTCTAAAGGCAAACCCTGACACCGTTGATGACGATTGCGAGAAAGCTTTAGCAGAGACTTCTGAAATAGTTAAGATGACTAAATAAGCAACACCCCTGGCCAGCAGCTTACTGTCAGGCCAGGTACAAAAGCCGGTGGGCTTATTGACACCGGCTTTTTGTTGAAGCAAGGGCACCACCACTTGTTACCATGGACATAAGATAGACGGCTACAAGGTGGCTACAAGACAGCCATAAACAGGTATTCTCGTTGCCCCATGCACCGGTCAATATAGTTTTACTACCATGTGAGCCAGCGTAGTACGAATGGGTTTTCCTGGCGTACGTAGATTCTGCGAATTTCATCACCGATCAAAATGGCCAGCGCAAAAGGAATACTCAGGGCCAGATGCCAGGGCGCTAACGGTGCGGTGCCAAAAAAAGTGTTTAGCGCAGGAATATAGCTGATGCCCGCTAGCAACAATAGTTCTGTGGCAATACCAATCCATACCAGCTTGTTAGAGAATAAACCCACGGTGAAAAGGCTTTGTCGACGGGTTCGACAGATCAGTACGTCTGCGATCTGACAGATAATAATAGATGCAAAAAAGGCAGTGATCGCAGTCCGGTAAACTGGATCGTCAGGTCCCAGCTGTTGCCCCCATTGCCAGCCGTTGGTATAGAGCACGGTGAAATAGCTAAAAAATCCTGCAGCGGCCTGGATCATGCCGACAATACCGTAGCTCATAAACAGCAGATTTCTGGTCAACAATCGTTCTGAGCGGGAGCGGAGCGGCTTTTTCATGACATCAGTTTCTGGCTTCTCTGCCCCCAGGCCCAATGCCGGAAGTATGTCGGTACCCAGATCGATAGCCAATATCAGCACTACGGTTAGTGGCAGAGGTACATCAAGCAATACAAAAGCAATAAAAGGCAAAATTTGTGGGATGTTACTGGTGAGTATGTAGGCGATAAACTTTTTAATGTTTTCAAATATAGTACGGCCTTCTTCGACAGCAGCGACAATGGTGGCGAAATTGTCATCCATCAATATCATGTCACTGGCTTCCTTTGCCACATCGCTCCCCTGGATACCCATGGCGACACCCATATCAGCGTTTTTAAGGGCTGGCGCATCGTTTACCCCGTCGCCGGTAACTGTGACCACTTCACCTTTTTTCTGCAGGGCTTTTACAATTTGCAGTTTCTGCGCGGGCGATATCCTTGCAAATACCAGTTCCTGTTCATCGAGCAGGACTGACAACTCTTCTTCGTTCATCGCCGCTAGCTCGTCGCCCTGGACGACCCTGCCGTCATGGGTGATCAGTCCGATTTGCTCAGCTATGGTTTTAGCGGTAAGGCCAAAATCTCCGGTGAGCATAAAAACGCGAATACCCGCGCGATGACATAAGGCTAATGCATCTGGAACCTCTGCTCGCGGAGGATCCAGCATGCCGGCAATACCGACAAATATGTAGCCCCTCTCAGGGCAGGTTTCATCTTCTGTCGGCTGGTAGGCAAACCCCAGGCATCGCTCGCCACTACTGGCCATCTCATTAAGAGTTTGGTTAAACCAGTTTTTGCTCTGATCATCCAGTTCAGTAAGCTTACCGTTGATCAATAGCCTGTCGCAAAGTGAAAACACGACTTCCGGTGCGCCCTTTAGGTAAGCTTCGTTGCCCGTGCCACCGGGCGTCGGATGAAGGGTAACCATATATTTTGTGGCAGAGGAAAATGGACGCTCGTCAATTCGAATGCAGGGAGTTAGCTCCTCAAGCTGGCCCATATCTCGGGCGCAGCCTAATAATGCAGCTTCTGTCGAATCGCCCATAAAGCCACTATCAGTCAGTTGTGCGTTGTTGCACAGGGTCATGATCCTGTGCAGATGCTTTAGCTCACTACCAGCAATTTTGTCGCCCACGCCAAAGGAATAACTTTTATCGATAGTGACAATCCGGTGTACTGAAATGCGGTTTTGAGTGAGGGTGCCTGTTTTGTCGGTGCAGATCACTGTGGTACTACCCAGAGTTTCGACACTTTCTAGATTCTTGATCAGCGCCTGCTTGCGCGCCATACGCTTGCTCGCCATGGTCAGCGCCAGTGTGACTGTGGGTAGTAAACCTTCGGGAACATTGGCGACGATAATGCCAATCGCAAAGATCAGACTGCCAATAGAGTCTTTACCAATGGCGATGCTGACCAGAAAAAACAACGTGCCTAGCGTCATGGCTATAGCACTAATAATTTTTATGAAGTGTTGAAGCTCTTTTCTGATAGGTGTTTGGGCGGTATCCACATCTTTGGTGAGCTGGACAATCTTGCCGATCTGGGTGTCCATCCCCGTGGCGCAAACCAGTACCTCGGCGTCACCGTTTTGCACGAGAGAGCCGGAAAAACCATGTTGCGACTTTCCAACAGGTTTTTGTGACTGGCATTACTGTCCAGCATAACCGGCTCGCTTTCTCCGGTGAGACTACTCATGTCCACTTTGAGTTCATTGCAGCTGAGCAAACGTCCATCAGCCGGGATCTTGTCCCCTTCGAACAGGAGCATGATATCTCCGGGCACCAGTTCGGAAGCCTCTACCTGGTAAACTTTATCGTCGCGGCGAACGCGTACTGTCGCCGGCATCATTTCCCTGAAGCTGTCCATGATTTTTTCGCTCTGGTATTCCTGGACAAAGGTGAACAGGGCATTGAGACATACCACGCCAAACAGTGCGCTGGCGATATAGAGGTTACCAAGTCCTGGATCCAGCCGTTCGGCTACCAGTGCAAGACCGCCGCCAATCATTAACAGAATTGCAAAGAAATTCCCGAATTGTCGTAGAAAGCGTACATAGACGGGTGTTTCCTGTTTGACTCGTAGCTCATTGGGCCCAAATTTTTTCTGCCGTTCGGCGATTTGTTGGTCATTGAGCCCTTTATCTGAACTGCAGATAACATTGCTTAGTTGATCTATCGGTTGAAGATGAACGTCGGGCATCGGAGCATTTGAGGCGGTATTAAAAGAAGAATTCATGGCTTGATCTGAGGTTCCCTGTTTACCAAAAATAGTTATAAAGGTTATGTAAATTGGTTACGAAGACTAGCTATACAGAGTTTTTAAGGGTAGTGCACCACTGTTACATATTCCTTACAGGTTATATTTGATTCCTGTCAAAATACTCTGTGCCTGCAAACTGAATGTATAAAGCATGTGGGGCACAAATAAAAATATCCTGCCTGCACTGGACTTCCCAGTCTTTTCTAGACGCCTTCTAGCCTCGCAAAATAGGCTTCTTCAAACTAAGCGCTTACGCGTATTATGTACACTAATTTGTCTGCGGGTGAACAGGCTTAATGAACGACCTGGGGTGGTTGGTGGTAACCCTGCATGTCCTTGCCGCATCAGCTGCATCGTGGCATGCATTGCTGTATAAGCGCGACTCTCGTGCCGCATTAGGCTGGATCAGCGTGTGTGTTTTGTTTCCTATTGCGGGTCCGCTGTTGTACTGCCTGCTGGGGGTTAACCGGGTAGAGAATCGCGCGCGTATGGAGGGCGATAAAAAGGTCAGGCGTCGTTTCGTGGATTTTGAACGGGGCGCGGGGCTAATGCCGCCCGAGAAACGGGATGGTGGTGTTGTTGCCAGTGGGCAATTCGGGTTACAACAGGCCACTCTGGCTATTACCGGGCAGCGTTTGAGTACAGGTAACCAGGTGCAGATTCTGTACAACGGCGAAGGTGCTTATCCGCCGATGCTAGCAGCAATAGCACAGGCAGAATATTCCATTTGTTTGACCACCTATATTTTCGAAACGAACGAGACTGGCAGGCAGTTTATGAAAGCTCTGGGTGATGCCGCAGCTCGAGGCGTTGATGTCCGGGTCATGATTGATGGTATGGGGGAAAAATACTCCTTTCCCCGTGCTGTACGTTTACTAAAGCGGGTCGGTGTACGAACCTGTCGTTACAATCCGCCCCGGCTGATACCGCCCACGTTTTCAGTCAATCTCCGTAATCACCGCAAGATTCTAGTGGTGGATGATTCCCTGGGGTTCACCGGCGGGATAAACATTGGCGACCGGCATTTAACAGATAATCCTGAAGTAAAAGAGCCGGTCGCAGATATCCACTTTTCATTTAAAGGCCCATTTGTAGCACAGCTAGTGGCGATCTTTAATGATAGTTGGGCAGAGACGACAGGGCGGACACTACCAAAAGTGCCTGCCGATAGTCCAGCAAAGAGGGATGTCGAAGGTGTTGCCAGTTGCCGCGCCATTGTCGACGGTCCGGATGAAAATCTTGATCGCCTGGCATTGGTTCTGCAGGCAGCGGTGACTTCAGCGCAGCGCAGCGTCCTCATCATGACACCATACTTTTTACCCTCGCCAGGTTTGATCGGCTGCTTGCTAGGTGCTGCTTTGCGGGGCGTCAAGGTACAGATTGTTCTGCCTGGGGAAAATAACCTGCCCTATGTCCATTGGGCAACTCGCAATATGTTGTGGGAGCTGTTGTTCTACCACGTTGAAGTGTTTTATCAGCCGCCGCCGTTTGCTCACTCCAAACTGTTTATGGTCGATGAGGACTATGTGTTGATCGGGTCAGCCAATATCGATCCGCGCAGTCTGCGGCTCAATTATGAGTTGGGTGTGGAAATTTACGATCAAAAATTAAATGAACAACTGTGCAATCATTTTCGACAGGTGATCGATGTCTCCACGCCGGTCACTTTACAGGAAGTTGATGGTCGATCATTGCCAGCGAGAACCAGGGATGCCTTTTGTTGGTTATTTTCTCCTTATCTATAGCCGCACCATCTACAGGTCAACTCAGATCAACAAAAGCCCATCAGAGATATCTCCACTGGAGACAGTTCGATAAATAGTTCGCCTATCCGACAATAGAACGCTTGGAAATTTCTTCCAGCATCACCTCGGTGGCACCGCCGCCAATGCTTTGTACCCGTGCATCCCGCACCATACGCTCAATGGCGCTTTCGCGGATGTAACCAAAGCCGCCATGGAATTGCTGGCAGGTGTACATAGTTTCGTTGACTAATTCGCAGCAAAAGGCTTTGGCCATAGACACTTCTTTAACGCAATCTTGACCCATAGAGTCCAGCCAGGCAGCGTGATAAGTGAGCTGCCGACCGGCTTCGACCTTGGCCTGCAACATGGCGAGGCGTTGGCGAATGGTTTGTTTGTCCCACAGGGTTTCACCGAAGGCTTTGCGCTCTTGCACATATTGCAGAGTGATCTCCAGGGCTTTAGCGGCTTCGCCTATGGATTGCGCTGCCAGCACGGTGCGCTCATTCTGGAAGTTTTTCATAATTGAATAAAAGCCCTTATTCAATTCGCCAAGAATGTTTTCTTTCGGCACCCGGCAATTATCGAAAACCAGTTCGGCGGTATCGGAGCTGCGCCAGCCCTGTTTGTCGAGGGCGCGACTGACGGAAAAGCCATCCATACCTTTTTCAACGATAAAGATGGTAATGCCGCGAGAGGCTTTAACGGTCGTGTCAGTTTTTGCTGCAACGAAATAGACATCGCCCTTAACACCGTTGGTGATAAACATTTTTGCGCCGTTGAGCACATAACTGTCACCATCTTCAACTGCCGTGGTGCGCATGCCCTGCACGTCGGAGCCAGCGTCTGGCTCAGTTACGGCAACCACACAGATCTTTTTGCCGCTTATCAGGTCTGGCATGTATTTGTCTTTCTGGGCTTTGTTACCAAAGTTTTCCAGGTGGGGCGATGCCATATCGGTGTGCACCATGACAGTTGCCACAAAGCCGCCAAAGGTGGAGCGGCCCAGTTCTTCAGCAAGAATAACGCTACTCAGCGTGTTCATATTGCTACCGCCATATTCCTCGCCATAACGAATACCGAGGAGCCCCAGGTCGCCCATTTTTTTCAGTACATCCCGGGGCACGAAACCGTCTTCTTCCCACTGCTCACCGTTGGGTACTATCTCCTGCTCGACAAATCGACGGATTTGCTCACGGAGCATGTTTTGTTCTTCGGAAAAATACAGTTGGTTCATGGTTTGCCTCGGTTAGTGTCTATTTGCTTAGTTTGTCGGAGCCTGTTGTGTGCATGCCTGTTAGTTAAAGATGCCCTTAGCGCCGTCCGGGTTGATCCTATTGAGTAAATATACATCGCTGGACAGTTGGGTAGCACGGAAAAATATATCGCCATGGAGACAACAAAGCGTAGCGAAACCTCTGGCAATGCCAGACCAGACAATTATCGCAGTGAAAAGGAACAGCGTCCATGTCGCTATCCTTGTCATGTTTCCTCGTGAGGGAGATATTTTTCGCTGTTGCTCAACAAACGTATTCCCAATAAACGTGTTGACATTCGTAGGGCCGAGGTTATTCTTGTTGTTAACGTAGCTCACAAGGTAGTGGGCATGGAATACGCAGGGACACTTCTAAAATGGCTATAAAGTCTATTCAACACTATAAAAGCAAAAACATTCCTTCCCGTGACTCGACCGACGGTTTTGTCCGATGTCTTTTATTGCTCAGCGTTTGGTGTGGCTGGAAAATATGCGTGACAGGAAAATAACTTTGCAAGACCACGTATTTGTTTCAAGGCGATTATTTTAACTGATAGTCGTAAAAGGAAGGGTCGAACCGCTAATTAGAGAAGGATCTCATTATGCGCCATGTGTCTTTTGCAACTGTATTCTTTATCTTGTATCTGGTGCTTTCAGCTAGCCCGGCAATGGCGTTCACGAAGGATAGTTTCAATAAAGACAGCTCCAGAAAAGAAACGCAGCTGCCCGAGATCGTAACCATACAGGGCTTTGATGAACCATTGGTTCGCCAGGCTTCGAAACCCTTTACGCCATTATCAATACCTCAGAATGATAACAGTCTTTCCGCAATAGAGCGTTTACTGCGCTATCTGGACGCTAATCGCAATACGCCCTGGGAAGCCTCAATCCAGTTAAACCTGGGCCTGGCCTATTACCGAAATGGTTATTTCTCTGAAACATTCACCGCTTTTGAGCGCGCGTGGAGCCTGAGCAAGAATGAAAATAAGCCGGTGCACAAGGCACTCGCTGATAGAGCCTTTGGTGAACTGGTGCGCATGCATGCACGCCTGGGCCATGCTGATCAGGTGGATGCATTGCTAGCCACCGTTAAAAATAGAAGTTTCACCGGCCGTGCTACAGAACTTGTTGCCGGGGCAAAAGAGGCCTCCTGGACAATGCGTAATAATCCGGGCATCGCCTATTTGTGCGGCCCGAAATCCCTGTATTCTTTGTTGGACTGGCAAAAACCGGGTGCTAAGGGATTGTCCACACTCGATGATTATCGCTCAGGAGAGAAGGGCGTCAATCTCGTTCAGCTTGAGACCCTGGCCAAACAGGCCGACATGAATTACCGCCTGGCTTATCGCGAAGGTAACGAAATACCTGTACCGTCGGTTATTCACTGGAAAGTCAATCATTATGCCGCGATTGTCGAAAAGCAGGGTGAGCTATTCCACGTTAAGGATCCAACCTTTGGCCAGGATTTATGGCTGACGGCAGAGGCGATCAATGCACAGGCCAGTGGTTATTTCATGGTGCCAGAGATCTTGCCGGAGAACGACAAGCAAGTCTGGCAACCGGTGCACATGGCGCAGGCTGAATCTGTCTACGGACAGGGTAATACCGGCAGTAACGACGAAGACCGTACCACCTGCAAGGATCATCAAAAATCAAAAGCCCCCTGCGACGGCAGTAAAAATCCTGGCATGGCAGATTACGATGTACATACCATGCTGGTGAGCCTGAATATTACCGACACGCCCATCAGCTATACGCCACCGAAGGGGCACCCCATCCGTTTCATGCTTCGCTACAATCAGCGCGAAGCCAATCAGCCCTCAATTTTCACCTTCAGTAATGTTGGCCCCAAATGGACACATAACTGGTTAACCTATATCGAAGATTCACCAACCAATGCTGCGGCCGTCGTCAACCGTATTGTTTCTGGTGGGGGAGCCATTGATTACAGTGGCTACAATGCGCAGACCGGCGAGTATGAGCGTGGCATGTCGGATACCGCCGTGCTCTTGCGTACTTCGACAGACCCTATAGTTTATGAGCGTAGGCTGCCCAGTGGTTCAAAGGAAATATATGCCTTCAGCGATGGCGCGAGCAGTGGTATCAGGCGCGTCTTCCTCACACAAAAGGTCGATGCGAAGGGTAATGCCACAACCTTAAATTATGACGCCGATTTGCGCCTGCTCAGTGTGACCGATGCCCTGGGCCAGGAGACTGTGTTTGTCTATGACCATGTCAGTAATGACAAATTGATCACCCAGGTGATCGACCCTTTTAATCGCGCGGCTTTTATTACTTACGATGTCTACGGTCGCCTGTCGAGTGTTACTGATCCGGTTGGTATCGTCTCTGCCTTTTCCTATGACAGCGGTGATTTTGTCACCGCATTGAATACCCCCTACGGTGCGACCACCTTTGCCTATTCGGGCAACGGCACGTCGCGTACCTTGCTTATTACCGACCCCCACGGCGAAAATGAACGAATAGTATCCGGTCACCGGTTGGGTATTTCGAGTAGCGTGGCGGATGTGCCATCGGGCGATATTCTGGTGCGTAACAGATACCATAATTATCGCAACAGCGCGTACTGGGACAAGCAAACCTACAAAGATTTCGGCAGTATTATTAGTAAAGCTCAAATCTCCCATTGGTTACATACCATCGATAATAAAACCAGTGGACTTATACCCCTGGCAATGACATCGCCACTATCCATGATCAACTCGACCCGGCTGAAAACCGGGCCTATAGCTACGATCCTCTACATCGCTTAACCGATGCCACCGGCCCGGCCAGCCAGACTTACAGCTACGATGCCAACCACAACCGCCTGCGTAAAAATAACGCCGACTACACACCAGATGCCCAGAGCAATCGGTTGCTGTCAGTGATCGAGGGTAGTAATGGCATCGACCTGCAATATGATGCCAGCGGCAACCGTGTGACCCAAACCGCCACTACCGGGGACAGCGTCAGTTACGACTATGACCCTGGTAACCGCCTGAAGCAAGTGTCGGGTATAAACGGTGTGCTGGCTACCTACCAGTACAACGGTGCCGGTCAACGGGTTATCAAGCATACCCCTGCCGGTGACGAATACAGCCTGTACAACCTTCAGGGGCAACGCATCAGTCAGTTCCGCAGTGACGGCACCCTGCTGCATAACACCCTGTACTGGAATGGGCAACCCTTAGCCCACTACCGCCCGGCTGCAGAGACTAGCTATCGCTTTGTCTCCATTCATGAAAACCGGGACCCAGCCTACTTCACCGTCGATCTGGAGGAGCAGCGCATACAATTGACGCGCTACGATGGCAGTGTGCTGGACGAAGTGATAGAGGACGACCTGTGGAACAAGGTCGAAACCGGTGAAGGCACGATTTACCACTTTGCCATCGGCGAAGGCAACACCATGTCGCTAAAAGGCTGGGTGCACTTTCGCCATTCTGGCCAGCAGGGATTTGCCCACCTCATCGATAAGACCGAGGGTAGTCCCGTTGAATACCGCTTTAATGGGGGGAGAGTATTAGGAGACTTCTACTATCATCTCGATCACCTCGGCACCCCACAGCTCATGACGGATGAAGATCAAACTGTAATCTGGCAAGCGAGCTATGCACCGTTTGGTGAAGCGACCTTGCTAACGGAGATTATTGATAATGACCTGCGCTTACCGGGGCAGTATTTTGACAGTGAGTCGGGGTTACACTACAACTACTTTAGGGATTATGATCCGGGGACAGGGCGGTATGTGCAGAGTGATCCGATAGGTTTACAAGGAGGAATTAATACCTATGCTTATGTTTTAAATAATCCGTTTCGTTACATTGACCCATTGGGTTTGCATCATCACCCTGACCACAAAAATAATTGCGCTTTTGGCGATGCATGGTGTTCATTTACTGGTCGTCGAGATATAACCGAAGAACAAAAGAAAGAACAAGAGTGTGTCGTTAGCTGCGTTTTAATAGGGCAAGGGGTAAGTGAAGTGAGGGATAAAGTGGTAGAAAAAAGTCTCGAAGGAACTTGGGGATTGGGAGCTAAAATAATATGGACTCAAGTTAAAAAACTGGCAGGCCCAATTTCTTGGGTATACAGCGTATACAGTTGCAACACCAAATGTGACGATAGCAACTGTGAGCAGGAAAGTTGATAAAAAGCGTTCTTTTATCTTTGCTTGTAATTGTAGTTGCTATCAAAGGGAAAATATTAACTTCCAAGCAAATAACTATTCTTCTTGGCGGAGGTATTTTTTCGATAGTAATTAGCTACGTATTAGCTAGTTTAATGGAGATTAGCTTCATTGACATGCTCACGTTTAATTCCGATTGGTCATATGGGCATCTATCTGTGGCTACGGCGTACCTGTTAATCGGCTCTTCAATTGTAGCGAGCATTAGAAAATTTCTTGCTAAATCAAACTAAAGAAAACAATCAAAAAAGGGGTCATATATGGTCCGCCCCGTATTGCAAGACAACAGTGGAAATAGGTGCTTATGAAGCCGGCTCTTCAGGTGTCAGCTCGATCAGTACTGCACCGCCATCGACACTTTCACCCACAGCACAAAAT
>QNFP01000098.1 GCA_003645535.1 Gammaproteobacteria bacterium
GCTGTTGCTTGCCGGCTGTGCGGTGCTTAATCCTGCACGTCAACAGCCGGAAGTTCATTTGACCAGTATTCAGCCGCTGCCGCGCAATGGCCTCGAACAACGTTTTTTGATCGGCCTCAATATTATCAACCCTGATAGTGGTGACCTTCGCATTGCTGGCCTGTCCTATAGTCTTTGGTTGAATGGCCGCAAGGTGGCTTCTGGTGTATCCGGAGAACTGGCTGCTATACCTGCTTACAGCGAATCGGCAGTGCAGCTGGAAGCGGGTACCAATCTACTCAGTGGATTGCGTTTTATAACGGAGCTGCTCCACGATCCGAACCCATCTGTGGAATATGAGTTTAAAACTAAAATACGCACCGCCTGGTGGCCCGTGCCGAAAGAAGTTATCGAACAGGGAAACATAGAATTGGGGATTCTCTGATCAATTTATGAACTCGTATCTTGCGTCTAAAAGGTCCAGCTTCGTCGCTGTCTTAATGCGCCGTTTGTTGGTGAATCTGAATATTTTGAACCGCAATACCCAAAGCGTTATACGGGGCAGGATCTCAACTTGTGCAGAATTAATCAGAGGTTCCCTGGGAAGTTATCTGATGACGGGAAAGGGATTAGCTGACTATGAGTGAGAAGCGGCTGACTGAACTAGAAAGTAAGCTTGCCTATCAGGAAGACACGGTTAACGCGCTCAACGATGTCATATACCAGCAGCAACACCGCATCGACCGGCTGGAGGTATTGCTGGCTCAATACCGGCAGCACCTCGATAATATATTGCCCGACCCTGGTGTCGTTGACGAGAAACCACCGCACTATTGAGAGTGTACTGAGAGTGTACTGAGAGTGGGATACATCAGAGTCTGACGGCAGCGCAGTTTTATGGGTTTTCCGGTAACCACGGAATATCGCCACCGTTATGAGCCGATAAACTTCGTGCTACCACAAACAAATAGTCGGATAACCTGTTTAGAAACTGGACCACTGCTTCTGGCACCGCCTCGTTGTCGGCGAGGATATATGTGCAGCGTTCTGCGCGCCGGCACACTGCCCGAGTAATATGGGCCTGCGCTGTGGCAGCGTTACCACCGGGAAGAATAAATTGTTTGAGCGGTGGTAGCGTACTATCCAGTTGGTCAATATTCCTTTCTAAAGCAGTCACGTGCCGGGCTTCAATCAGGCTGGGCTGTTTATTCGCCAGCGTGGCCCCCAAATCAAATAAACGATGTTGAATTGCCGACAGCTTTGGGTGCAGCTGATGACTGACGATCAGACTGACCAACATACCCAGGTGCGCATTGCATTCGTCAATAGTGCCGATTGCCTCTATGCGTGCGCTGGTTTTGGAGGTGCGGGTGCCGTCGGCCAGTCCGGTAGTGCCTGTGTCTCCGCTACGTGTGTAGATGCGTGACATGCGGGTGTCCTTGTGGTTTTTTGTCGGCATGACTCTGTAGGCATGACATTGTAGGTGAAAGTCAGTTACCCATCTGTTCTGGCCGGGAGTCGAGTGGGCCTTCGACCTGGGTTTCGTGCCATGGCGCTACTTTGGTCAGTAATAGCATGCCTGGTATGGCTGCGACAGCGCAGCCATAAAAAAATAGCTCCCAACCGATTTGTTCAACGACAAATCCGGTGCTGGCGTTGGCTATAGTTCTTGGTATTGCGGTCAATGCGGTTAGCAGAGCAAACTGGGTGGCGGCATGGATACGGTTGGTGGTGCGAGCAATAAAAGCAATAAACGCTGCTGCTCCTAGTCCAACGCCAAGATACTCAAAACTTATCACCATCGCCAATAGCCAGATGCCTTCGCCAATTCGGGCCATTAGTGCAAAGCCAAGGATGGATATGAGCTGCACGCCACCAAAAATCCACAAAGCCCGGTTAATGCCTATTTTGACCATCAACAGCCCACCAGCAAGACCGCCAATAATTGCTGGCCACAGTGCTGCGTTTTTGGCGACTAGCCCGATCTCCGACAATTCGAAGCCCATATCGATATAGAAAGGTGTTGCCAGAGACGTGGCGAGGTTGTCCCCAAGTTTGTACAAAAACATAAAACTTAGTACCCACAGAGCCTGGGGTACGCCGTCGCGCTGAAAAAATTCAGCAATTGGTTCAACAATGGCGCTGCGCAGGGAAGATGGCACCGGCTGAGGATGTTTTGGCTCGCCAATCGATAGCGTGAGTAGAATGGCAACAGACATGAAAGCTGCGGTGACCAGGAACACCGTATCCCAGGGCAGGTGATCGGCTAAAATCAATGCCAGTGAGCCGGGTACCAGCCCAGCGATACGATAGGCGTTGACATGCAGGGCGTTCCCCAGCCCGAGTTCCACGTCCGGTAACAATTCACGGCGATAGGCGTCAATGGCGATATCCTGGGTTGCACTCAAAAAAGCTATGAGCGTACACAACCAGGCAATCGACCATAGTTGGCGGTCAGTATCGAGTAAGGGCAAGCTGGCAATACTGGCAAACAGAGCGAGCTGGGTCACCAGCATCCAGCCGCGGCGTCTGCCCAGCAACGGCAGGGGATACCTTTCCAGCACCGGCGACCAGAAAAATTTCCAGGTGTAGGGTAGGCCGACCAGCGCAAACAAACCGATCTCCTTGAGACCCACACCTTCCGTGCGCAGCCAGGCCGGCACGAGTGATATGAGGATATAAAGCGGTAAGCCAGATGCAAAACCGGTAAACACGCAAATGAGCATGCGGCGATTAAAAACCACCGCTCGCAGAGAAGACTGGGTCATAACTTTCTCGTTGGGCTGAAGGGCAACCTTAAATAAATGCGTGATTAGCGGTCAACATAATACTCTTTTCTTGTGCTTCATCTTGAATTATCGATAAGCAACCCAACTGTTTATAAAGGATTACTGTTTGCTAATCTGGAGTTCTAGCGTGCGCTTTTTCTTGCTGCTTTTTATCCTGGTTCCCGTTGTGGAGATGTGGCTACTTATCAAGGTGGGCACCGCTATTGGGGCCTTGCCAACGATCGGCCTGGTATTGCTAACTGCGGTCGTTGGTCTGGCATTGTTGAGGCGCCAGGGCTTCGCCACTTTGATGCGCGGCAGGTACAAGATGGAAAGTGGCGAAATCCCGGCCATGGAAATGATAGAGGGCCTGGTGCTGGCGGTGTCTGGTGCCATGCTGCTGACGCCGGGGTTTTTTACCGATACGATCGGTTTTCTGGGTTTGTTGCCAGCAACTCGACACTGGCTGGTAAAGCGGCTTATGGCCAGGGCGAGTATGGTCGAAGGGTATTATCAGACGAGTAGTACCCAGGCCCATACTATTCACGCTGAAACCCAACACAAGGAGACGCTCGAAGGCGAATATCGCCGCGAAGATTAACCTCATGGTTGAAGCAAAATGCGGAGATTAATCCTCACGACGGGGATTATGGCAAACGGCAATAGTTTTTTATCGTTAAGACCTTGAATTTTTTTTTAGCGCCTCCAGATAGGTGTGCAGTTTCGGGACTTTCCCGAACACGAGATTTTAATTACTTTAATTTAGTTAAAGATAGGTGGAGAAAGTTGAGATGAAAATTCGTCCATTAAACGACCGCGTTGTCGTGCGCCGCAAGGAAGAAGATGAAACAAGTGCTGGAGGCATCCTGCTTCCTGGTGCAGCCAAGGAAAAGCCAAATGAGGGTGAAGTGGTTGCTATTGGTGAAGGCCGTTTGCTACAAGATGGCACGCTGCGCCCGCTCAGTGTCAAGGTTGGGGATCAGGTTATTTTTGGCGGCTACGCTACTAACAACAACACGATCCAGGACGGTGATGACGAGCTCATCATCATGAGTGAAGGTGAAATATTTGGTGTCATCGAGGGCTGATTAAAGCCTCAATTTGACGACAAACCAACATAGAATTCAGAGTTTAAAGAAGGAAAGAAATCATGGCTTCAAAAGATGTGAAATTTGGGGATAGCGCCCGCCAGAAAATGCTGGCTGGTGTAAACGTATTGTCCGATGCCGTTAAAGTGACACTGGGACCGAAGGGACGCAATGTCATTCTGGACAAAACCTTTGGCGCGCCGACAGTGACTAAAGATGGCGTTTCTGTAGCAAAAGAAATCGAGTTGGCTGACAACTTTGAAAATATGGGTGCGCAGATGGTGAAAGAGGTTGCCAGCAAGTCTTCTGACGAAGCAGGTGACGGCACCACGACTGCAACAGTGCTGGCTCAGTCGATTCTTAATGAAGGGCTGAAAGCGGTAGCTGCGGGCATGAACCCTATGGATCTAAAACGTGGTATCGACAAAGCAGTCGCTGCAGCAGTGGTACAAATCGCACGCCTGGCTAAACCCTGCACCGATACCAAAGAAATTGCTCAGGTAGGTGCTATATCTGCCAACAGTGATACACAGGTTGGTGACATTATCGCCGAGTCTATGGATAAAGTTGGTAAAGAAGGTGTTATCACCGTTGAAGAAGGCTCTGGTCTGGAAAATGAGCTGGAACTGGTTGAAGGTATGCAGTTTGACCGTGGTTACCTCTCGCCTTACTTTATCAATAACCAGGACAATATGAGTGCTGAGCTGGAATCACCCTATATTCTTCTGGTTGACAAGAAAATTACTAATATCCGTGAGTTGCTGGGTCTGCTTGAAGCGGTCGCTAAAGCTGGTAAGCCATTGTTGATTGTTGCGGAAGATGTTGAAGGTGAAGCACTGGCGACACTGGTAGTGAATAACCTGCGCGGCATTGTTAAGGTTGCGGCCTGTAAAGCGCCGGGGTTTGGCGATCGTCGTAAAGCAATGTTGCAGGATATCGCCGTATTGACCGGTGGTGCCGTTATTTCTGAAGAAGTAGGGCTTGATCTGGAGAGCGCTACACTTGAACACCTTGGTCAGGCCAAGCGCGTTGAAGTATCAAAAGAAAACACTATCATTGTTGATGGTGCTGGTGTTGCCGCTGATATTAAAGGCCGTGTTAATCAGATTCGTGCCGAAATTGAAGATACCAGTTCTGATTACGACAGCGAAAAGCTCCAGGAGCGTCTTGCCAAGCTGGCTGGTGGTGTTGCTGTTATTAAGGTTGGTGCGGCAACTGAAATTGAAATGAAAGAGAAAAAAGCTCGCGTAGAAGATGCTTTACACTCGACTCGTGCTGCTGTTGAAGAGGGCGTTGTTGCGGGTGGTGGTGTTGCACTGATTCGCGTGTTGCAGGCACTTGAAGGTCTTGAAGGTGACAATAACGACCAGACTGTAGGTGTTCGTATTGCACGACGCGCAATGGAAGCACCGCTGCGGCAAATCGTCGAAAACGCCGGTGAAGAGGGTTCAGTGGTTGTAAACCAGGTTAAAAGCAAGAAAGGTAACTATGGTTACAACGCTGCCACTGGTGAATACGGCGACATGATCAAGCAAGGTATCCTTGATCCCGCCAAGGTAACGCGAACCGCGTTGCAAGGTGCGGCCTCTATTGCCGGCCTGATGATCACCACTGAAGCAATGATCAGTGAAGCTCCTGCTGATGATGTCCCTGCAGCGCCAATGCCAGATATGGGTGGTATGGGCGGTATGGGTGGCATGGGCGGCATGATGTAAGCTGGCCATTAGTTGATCCTTCAAAAAAGCCCCGCTCTGCGGGGCTTTTTTATAGATGTTTTTTATAGATAATGGTTTAGCAACAGAAGTTTATTTATCATAAGGTGTTTGGGTATATCGATGGATGGTCATACAGGCCATGGCGATTCTGGACTTACTCATGTATTTTATGTGGTTTTTTTATGCGCTATTTGTGGCTAAAATAAGCCCGCATTGCAATGATCAACCTGGATATAAAGCCGTGTGTCTGTTACTGCGGAAGCCTTTGGCGAAGAAATCTTACTCTGGCAATATTAACTAAACAAAAATAAGGTGATTTAAATGGCAAATTTTACTTCGATGGAATTCATCAATTTTCTATTGCGCTGGGGGCACCTGTTGTTCGGGATCACCTGGATAGGCCTGCTCTATTATTTTAACTTTATACAGGGTGGATATTTTAAACAGGCTTCGCCCGAGGGTTTGTCCGATGCCAAAGCCAAGCTTGCCCCAAGCGCGCTATGGTGGTTCCGTTGGGGTGCCATGTTTACTTTTATCACTGGTGTTGTGTTGTTGCTGGGTGTGCAAAAAGCAGGTGTGATGAATGATTATATAGCCGCTGGTGTCTTAATGGGTACTTTGATGTTTCTTAATGTGTGGCTGATTATCTGGCCCAATCAGAAAATCGCGTTAGGTATTGTCGAGGGTGGTGATGCCCCGACGGCAGGGGCTAAGGCGCTGCTGGCTTCGCGAACTAATACCCTGTTCTCCGCTCCGATGGCTTATTGCATGCTAGCCTCTCCGCACCTGGGTTATACCAATGACTCTGTTTTAAGTGCAGCAGGTGGTGGCGTCGGTTTATATGCTGCATTCGCCTTAATTCTAGCCCTGGAAGTGAATGCCGTTGTCGGCAAACAGGGTCCGATGACGACGGTCAAAGGCGTGATTCACAGTAGTCTCGGGTTAACCGTGGTGATCGTGTTGCTGCTAAAACTTCTATAAATATTAAGTGCCAATAAAAAACCGGCCTGACGGCCGGTTTTTTATTGGCTGGTGTTTTAGGGCAATGTGTATAATTGTTGCCGGACTGATTATGTAAAGAGTTGTCTGTTATGACAAAAGAGCAGTCGTCACGCCATGATCCTTTTGTCGCGCGGCGTGACAGTGATCTGGGTGAGCCACGAGCAGACAATTCTCGGGTGGCAGTTGCCAGCGTTGAGGCCTCGCGTAAATCCGGTATTTTTATAATGCTGGTAGTGATATCGCTCAGTGTTGCTCTGGCCGGGCTAGGTTGGTTCTCATGGCAACAGAGTCAGTCGCAAACGTTGTTGCAGCAACGATTTGATAAGCTCGCCGCTAAAATCACTTCAACCGATGAGTCGTTAAGCCAGTCTGGCGCGGCGTTATCCATCCGCCTGGTTGACCAGGAAAAAGAACTCGACAAGCACTGGTCGGAGATCAAAAAGTTGTGGGGCGTGACTAATGACCGAAATAAAAAGGCGATTGCCGTTCTGGAAAAGTCTGTTGCTGCTAGTGGAAAGAAGCACAGAGAATTGACTAAAAGTATGTTAGCCGCGAGTGCTGCGCAGCAAGAAATGACCGCAATGATGAGTGAGTTGCGAAGTGATTCTCTCGCCGCAGTCGCCAGCGTCGATGAGGTCGATGAACGTATTGACGAGGTTCATGGTGCGCAACAGAAAATGCGCCAGGGCATAGACCAGGATCTGCAGACTATCGAAAAGCGACTGCAATCACATCAGCAGGCAATCGAAGCGATCGATGCTTTTCGCAGACAGACCAACCAGACTCTTGAAGCGCTGCGACAGGCCTCAGCTACGCCCTGATGGTGTCGCAGGTACTTGTGCTGGCCAGGCTTTTTCAACTATTGAGTGACATACAATGACAGTGATTCGTCAGCAGGACTTAATTCAGAGCGTCGCTGATGCTTTGCAATATATATCTTATTATCATCCGGTAGACTTTATCCATGCGATGCATGAAGCCTACCTCAGGGAAGAATCCGAAGCAGCCAGAGATGCTATGGCGCAGATACTGGTTAACTCGCGAATGTGCGCCATCGGCCATCGGCCCATCTGTCAGGACACTGGAATTGTCACCGCTCTTGTCAAGGTGGGTATGGACATACAGTGGCAGGCGGATATGTCGGTGACGGATATGGTCAACGAAGGTGTGCGTCGAGCGTATTTAAATCCTGACAATGTGTTGCGCGCATCTATTCTTGAAGATCCTGATGGTGCCAGAAAAAATACTGGAGATAACACGCCGGCGGTCATTCATTATGAGCTGGTGCCGGGTGGAACACTGGAAATCTACCTGGCCGCTAAGGGCGGTGGTTCTGAAGCCAAGGCTAAATTCGCAATGCTGAATCCGTCCGACTCCATTGTCGACTGGATAGTGGAACAAATACCAAAGATGGGGGCGGGGTGGTGTCCTCCGGGGATGCTGGGTGTGGGAGTGGGTGGTACTGCTGAAAAAGCCATGTTGATGGCCAAGGAATCGTTGTTTGATCCGATAGATATTCAGGAATTAAGTGCCCGAGGCGCCAGCACCAGGGCGGAAGAACTGCGGCTGGAATTGATGTCGGCCATTAATCGCCTGGGTATGGGCGCCCAGGGGTTGGGTGGATTAACGACCGTACTGGATGTGAAGGTTAAGGATTACCCGACTCATGCTGCCAACAAAGCCGTAGCGATTATCCCTAACTGTGCCGCCACCAGACATATTCATTTTACGCTGGACGGCTCAGGGCCGGCCACTTTTACACCACCAAAGTTGGAAGACTGGCCCGATATTGTCTGGCAGGTGGGGGAGGATGTCAGGCGTGTAAATCTTGATGATTTGACCCCGGAGTCCATATGCGACTGGCAGCCTGGCGAGACCGTTTTGTTATCCGGAAAACTATTAACGGGACGGGATGCGGCGCATAAGAAAATTGTCGATATGTTAGCAGACAATGAACCTCTACCAGTGGATTTCACCAACCGGTTTATTTATTACGTCGGCCCTGTTGACCCCGTAGATGGCGAGGTTGTCGGCCCGGCCGGCCCCACCACAGCAACGCGAATGGACAAGTTTACTCGTACCATGCTTGAGCAAACCGGACTTATAGGGATGATTGGCAAGGCCGAGCGGGGTCCAGTCGCTATTGAGGCGATTCGTGACAATAAAGCAGTCTATTTGATGGCCGTAGGAGGTGCCGCTTACCTGGTATCAAAAGCCATTACTGCGGCCAAAGTCGTGGCTTTTCCTGAGCTGGGCATGGAAGCGGTCTATGAATTTGATGTTGTCGATATGCCGGTGACAGTGGCGGTTGATTGCGATGGTAATTCTGTCCACGAGAGTGGACCGCAAAAGTGGCAGGGGATTATAGAAGAGCATAGCTTGAATCTGGTTTAGTTGAGCGCGTGGACTAACAGAGTCTGCACTAAAAACTGGGAAACTGGTTGCATTCTCTACAGTAACCCCTTTATAAGTAAGTGAATTTATCTGATGTATAGGCTTTAACCAGATAGAATTTATGTTGGTAAAAGCTAATTCAAGGAGTATAATCCCGCAACCGGCGTGGCCAGGTTTATCTTTTGAGGGGTTGTTGGGGCCGGGAGCATGGTTTAATTTGGGTGGGATTAACTCACCAAACAAAAGGGGAAGGGATATGCGTAAAGTTATTGGTGCGGTAGCGGCAGCTTTATTGCTGGCAGTTACTGTTAATGTTAGTGCGAACGACGGCTTTTATGTGGGCGTGAATGCTTCCGCCTATTACCTCGATAGCAGTCGATTTGAAGGTGGTGGAGAAAACCCTATTGTTGGTGGTGTGCAATTGGGCTATCGCTTTTTTAACAAGCAGATGGCAGTTGAAGCGGGTTGGGGCAGCCAGTTTGGTAGTGGGGCCTTCGAAACTTTAAAGGCGGATTTTTTCTACTTTATTGGTGATGACGTTAACAAATGGCGTCCATATGTAACCGTGGGTTACGCATATTATGAGCAGGATACCAATCGCAATCCGACGCTAGACAACTCTAACCAAAAGTATACCGATCAGGGCGTCATCGGTGCTGGCCTGGCAAAAATGATCGCTGATCATTGGGAATTTCGCGGTGATGTCCGTTACCTTGGTGAGATCTCAGGTGACAGTAGTAGCGATGCATCATTGAACTTCGCTATTAACTACTATTTCAGGGCGCCTCCAGCCGAGCCTGTTGTTGTTGCGGTGGTACCTGCACCGGCTCCAGCGCCTGCGCCAGAGCCTGAAATACGAACTATTACCGTTCGTTTGAATGTCGAATTTGAATTTGACAAGGCTGTAGTAAGAGCGATATACGGCGACGAGCTTGAAGCTGTGGCTAATGCGATGAAGGTTCACGAAGATATTGAGTTAGTGCTGGAAGGCCATACCGATTCTGTTGGTAGCGAGGATTACAACCAGGGGCTTTCCGAGCGACGTGTAGCTGCTGTTGAAGCCAAGCTGGCGGAAGATTATGGTATAGACCCTAATCGTATTGCGACAGTGGGCTATGGTGAGACTCGTCCTATCGCTGATAACGACACTGCTGAAGGTCGGGCACAGAATCGACGTGTTATTGGCGAAATGTCTTTTACTGAAGTTGTGGTTGACTAATTAGCTAGAGAGTTAGACAAAGCACTGGTTCATGACTGGTGTGATAAAAAACGGCATCATTAGATGCCGTTTTTTTTGTCTGCTACACAGGCAAGGGCGTCGCACTTTCTACTTCACCCGGGGCCGATACGCATTGGGCAGGATGAAAAGCGGACCTGATAGTGGATAGTTGCCAGTTGCCAGGTCTATTTGAACAGGCGGCCCATTAAATGACTACAACTCTATACTGGCACGATTACGAAACCTCTGGCGTCGATCCTGCACGGGATCGACCATTACAGTTTGCTGGTGTTAGAACAGACGAAGAGTTGAACATCATTGGTGAAGCGGTAGCGCATTATTGCCTGCCTCCCCTTGATCGCCTGCCTCATCCTCAGGCCTGTTTGATTACCGGCCTGAGACCACAGGTGTTACTTGAAAAAGGCCGCCCTGAACACGAA
>QNFP01000099.1 GCA_003645535.1 Gammaproteobacteria bacterium
ACGGAGGGTAAGGATAAAGATGATACCCATACTCAGGCCAGCCATTTTTGCAAAGAAAAATGAGTTGTGAGCCAGTTTCATGGCAATCGCGGACGCCTCATAAATACCCGAAAGAATAATGAATACAAGCGCCAGGAAGATCCATTTCCCGGTATTCTTAATAATAGTTTCTGATGGTACATCGGTTAATACTACATTGAGCATGCGCAAATCACCCAGTAGAATCATACCAACAAGCATAACCATGCTGGCAATATGCACAGTTTGTACCATCGCAAAAACACCGGCTGATGCTTTAGATATATCAGCCAGTGTTGAAGTATCCAGCCACTCAAAAATAAATACTAAATCCATCTCTCCCCCTTTGGAGTTCTCTATTAGAACCCATAGCCCGTAACCCGTAACCAGGGCTTATGAGTTAGAGTGCAAACTTATTCGAATGCCGCCATTTCGTTGACACAACCCGCTGCCCAATACATAAAATAGGGCAGCTCCTTATGACAGTCCCACCAGTCATAGGCCATTGATCGGCCCACCCCGATCACGGAGAGCCACAGTCCCAGGGACAGTGCAGCACCAACTCGTATTCGCGTAGGAGGCACCGGGTCATTATCCCACGACATATCTGACGATCTCGTCATGTTTCGTATCAGGAAAGCATTGATACCGGCAGAGATTAACAACACGACTTTTATTCTAAACCAGATGCTTTGCGTTGATCTTATAGGAATAGCAAAGAATAACAGCGCGCCGCTGATGACCATTATGACAAAACCTATCATCATAGGTTTATCGAGTCGCTCCACAATGGTAGACACAGGAACTTCCTTGAATGCCACACCTAGCAATCTTAGATCGATAACAACCAACATGCCGAGGAAAAGTATCAGGGTCAATACGTGAGTCGACTCAACCCAGCCATACATATATAACGACTCATGCAAATCTGTACTCGATTGAAATGAATCAAGCCATGTTGCAAATTTTAAAAGCAGCTCATTGAGCATTGTTTTTAGTTTCCTTTATCTTTTGGGGCCATTTATTGCGCCCAACCTCTGAACTACATATTGCTTGTCTTTCACTAGAATATGTCGGTTGTTTGTCGCGCGCAAAATTTGCATTATTATTACGCATAGAGACTCCCTCGCGCAATTGATGTCGCGCAATTGATCTTACAGTAAAGGTTTGACTCAGGCGACTTACTTCGTGCCTCAACTAGCAGTTTCCCCAACCTTCCCATCACGCTTATTAATTTAATCCATTCTCATTCCTGCACTTCACATGGATGCATTAAGTAGGATATGCTTAGCTCATTCGCTACAACAAATAATGGGAAGCTAATTGTGAAAACCAATTTTAATTCTTTACGAAAAATAACTCTGCTATCAATGCTTGTGCTATTACCTGCGGGCGTTCTAGCCGCAGACACCACTTACAAGGCACCACGTGCTGCTGACGGCGTTCATCCAGACCTCAATGGCATCTGGCAGGCACTCAATGAAGCCAACTATGATCTGGAAGCCCATATGGCGCGGCCGGCAATGGCTTTGCGGGATGGACCTGCCGGACCCCTGCCGGCCAAAGGCGTTCTCAGCCTGGGCGCCGTTGGCTCGGTACCGCCAGGAATGGGTGTCGTAGAGGGCGGTAAAATACCCTATAAACCCGAAGCGCTGGCTATAAAACAGGAGAATCAGGCCAACTGGCTGGATCGCGATCCTGAAATCAAGTGTTATCTCCCCGGTGTGCCGCGAGCCACTTATATGCCCTATCCCATGCAGATTTTCCAGGGTGAAGACTCGCTGTTTATTGCTTATGAGTACGCAGGTGCAGTGCGGAATATCTTTAGCGAAGATCCCGGCCCCGCACCCGTTGATACCTGGATGGGGCAATCGGTCGCTTCCTGGGATGGCGACACGCTGGTACTGGATGTCACTGGCCTAAATGCTCAGACCTGGCTGGACCGGTCTGGCAACCACCACAGTGAACAAATACACGTTGTAGAACGATATACTCCAATGGGGCCCAACCACATTCAATACGAAGCCACGATTACTGATCCGTTAACTTATACCAAACCATGGAAGATCAGCATGCCACTGTACCGCCGTATGGAAGCCAACGTACAATTGCTAGATTTCAAGTGTGTCGAATTTGTGGAAGAATTACTGTACGGAAAATTGCGCTTAAAGCCGCTCGACTAATCTCGATCGAGCGCTTCAGGCACGAGGCCATTTGAAACTGAACCAACCGATTACGAATATTTTTACACAACTTGAGACCACTATTATGTCTTTTAAACAAATTGTTACCGCAGCTGCATTTATACTCACTACATCATTCTCTGCTCAGTCAAACGCACACCATGCCTTTGGTGCAGAATTTGACGCCAACGCTCCGCTTGTTTTACGCGGCTCCGTAACCAGAATCGAATGGGTAAACCCCCATGCGTGGTTTCATATTGAAGTCACCAAGGATGACGGTACTAAAGAGCAATGGAGGATCGAGGGAGGCACACCCAATACACTGCTGAGACGAGGCATTAACAAGAATTCTATCGCCATCGGCACTATAATTGTAGTTGATGGGTATCAGGCCAAAGATCGCTCTAATAGCGCCAATGGTCGAAATATCACGCTCGCTGATGGCAAAAAAATGTTTATGGGTTCATCCGGTACTGGTGCACCAAAAGATGGTGCTGATGCCTCTGATAGATAAATAAGAGTAAACTAAATGAATCATGCCAGGCTTCTGATCATTTTGCTTTTGCTTACTGCTTGCGGTCAACGAGAGCAAGCAGCACCAGCAAAATCCATCCCCTTCAAACCAACCGGCGATGTTAAACACCTCATGCAGTGGGTACTGGATCCTGCTGCGGATCACCTGTGGGATTCTGCTGGCAGCATCATTACAGCAGAAGGCACTGAGGACCTGGCACCCACATCAGACGAAGCCTGGCTAGCTGTGCAACATAGTGCAGTTGTTGTCGCAGAAGCTGGCAACTTGCTGCTGATGCCGGGTGTGGCCAAAGATGACGGTGCCTGGCAAGATATTTCTCTGGGCCTTATCGAAGCGGGTCTACGCGCCAAGTCAGCAGCAGAAGCCCATGATGCCGAAGCATTATTCGACGCGGGAGGTCAGCTTTACCGAGTTTGTTTATCCTGCCACGCCATCTATATTAAAGATGATGAAAGAACAGAACCTCCGGTGACACGTTCTGACCTGGAAGAGTCATCAAATTAAGCGCTAAGACTGGAGCCAGGCTAAGAACCTGCCACTTTTAACTTAACCTACTGATTTTAAGCGATCCACTGATTTTAAGCGATCCACTGACTTTAAGTGATCCACTGATTTTAAGTGATCCACTACGAAAAGCGAGACTTTCCCCGGTTACGAGCGCCTAAGTTCAGCAGGCCCTTCAGTAGGGTCTATGGTGCGCCGCTCAATATTCCTTTTTTGACATGACCATCGCGAAACTCAAGGGTCGCGGTATAGAATCCTGCCGTAGTTAGTTTTACGGTTACTATATCTGCTCCGCGGTTTTCCCAGAACCAGCCGTGAATACCACTAAAAGGCGCAGTGAACGCGCCATTTTTATGGTCATCTTTGCCTACGTTAAAACTTTCCGCGAAGCCCTCTGGACCATCTTCGGGTTCACCATGAAAGTCAAACGAAACTGTATCGGTTGCCGTCCAGCTATAGAGCATTGCACTGCCCTGACTCAGCTGGTACTTATACTCAACAAATTCAAACGGCAGTAGCTCGAACGAAACCACATCTTCATGAAAGTTAATTTCTTCTTTGTGCACGGTTTCGGTCGCCGGTGCAGATTCCGACAAACCCATAATGCCCAATTTCTGGCCCACTCCCAGCGGATCATAATTAAATTCAGCCGGTAGAATAAATATTGTTAGCATCAAAGTAGCGACAATAAGGGCTAAAAAAGTTGCTAGCAAAATTTTTATCGTACCCGTTCCCGGGGCGTCCGCTGCCAAAGCAGACTCTTTCCGAGAAACTATTTCCGCTGTGTTTTTCTTCATAGCCGTGCCTCTAGAGCATCCCCAATCAAGCCCATAAATAACCGGCAAACTGATAGCCGGCCAGCATAAAACCCAAACTCATGAGCGTAGTATTGGCCATAAACGCCTGTCTTTGAAAATCACTTTGCTGACGCCATAACCCGAGAACCACGACAATACACGCAAGGGCAATCGCCTGGCCAATTTCTACTCCGACATTGAAGCTAAGCATATTAATCACCAGGCTATCTCTCGATAGAGATAAGTCCTGTAATTTTGTCGCCAGCCCCAAACCGTGACACAGACCAAAGATGAATACAGCCGCCCTCGGATCAATTTGAAAACGAAACACCTGTTTGAAACCATTGATGTTCTCAAAACCTTTGTAGACCACAGAGAGTCCTATTATCGTATCGACCAGGTATGCATTGACGCTCCATTCGGCTAGCACGCCGGTCATCAACGTGATGCTATGGCCTAATGTGAAAAGGCTTACATAAAGAATAATGTCTTTGAATCGACGTAGAAAAAACACCACACCTAGCAGATACAATAGATGATCGTAGCCGGTGACCATGTGCTTGGCGCCAAGATACATAAACGGCACTACAGCAGTACCACTGAGGCCTTCCACAAAGCGCGCGTTAGCGCCAGATATATTGTGGGCAGCAGCGATCATCGGCACCAACATCAGACCAGCCGTTAACCAGAGGTAAGGCTCGCGCAGGTATTGAAACCAATGAATGGAACCGGTTTGATAATAGTATTTATTAATGACTGCTTATAGCTCTGTTGCGAAATTGCGCTGAGGAAACTACCTTTCCCGCTAAACTGTGTCAAGCGGACTAAAACAGGCTGACTGCTAGTTAGCAGGCCTGCATCACAGGCCCGACACCCATTACAACGCAAATGCCGGGGCTGAAACAACACTAAACACAACGCTAGCAGGCGATAGCCCCACCATCCACAACCATAGCATGCCCAGTAACAAAGGAAGCATTGTCGGAACATAGCCACACTGCGGCCTCACCAATCTCCGACGGCGCACCAAAACGGCCAATAGGTTCAAAACCCAGCATGGCCGCTTCCATTTGAGGTTTGCCTTCAAGCATTCTTTCCAGCATAGGTGTACGAATCACGCCGGGGCATACTGCATTGACACGGATACCTTTGGTAGCATATTCCAGCGCGGCTGTCTTGGTCAGGCCGACAACACCATGCTTGGCAGCCACGTAAGCACCCGCATTTTTGGAACCGACCAATCCGGCAATCGATGCCGTGCTAACGATGGCACCGGGGCTTTTTTGGGCAAGAAACTGGGTGACCTGATATTTGATACACAGAAATACACCTTTGAGATTAATGTTGTAATTAAAATCAAAATTTTCCTCGGTACATTCGTGGATCCGAGTCCATTCGCCCTCAACACCGGCATTGTTATAGGCGCAATCTAGATGCCCGTAAGTGGCGACCGTTTGCTGCACCAGACTTTCGACATCGGCCGCTTTCGAGACATCGCAACGGATAAAGGTGGCATCACCACCCGCTTTCTCAATCAACTCAACCGTCTCCTGACCGTTATCTTCCTGCAAATCGGAGACCACAACCTTCGCCCCTTCGCGGGCAAATATTTCCGATGCTGCGCGACCAATACCACCGGCAGCGCCGGTTACCAACACCACTTTATCCTGAACAATTCCTGACATTTCTATCTCCTCGTCTGAATTTAAGCTTCCCGTTATTTAACTACCATTTATTTAACCTGTGAGGACCATGCTTTACAAAGCCTGGCCAGGCCAACTAGCGCGCATAACTACCGCCATCCACCGACATAGCCAGGCCAGTGACAAACGAGGCCTTGTCTGAACACAACCACACCACTGCTTCGGCGATTTCACTGGGCTTGCCTAATCTTCCTACTGGCTCCATTTTTCGCATAGCTTCGTAGCCTTTTTCTGAACCCCTGACGATTCGATCAAGCATAGGGGTTTCAATGGCGCCCGGGCAAACCGCGTTGACGCGAATATCCTTCCTGGCAAATTCCAGTGACGCAGATTTGGTCATACCAATAACACCATGCTTGGCTGCTACGTAGGCATTACCGCGAGGCACACCCTTTAAACCAGCTAACGATGAGGTATTAACAATCGCACCCGGGGACTCCTGGCGCAGAAATTGTTCAATCTCATACTTCATGCACCACCATACACCTTTCAGGTTGACCGCAATATTCAGGTCAAAATTCTCCTCCGTGCAGGTAATGGTGGTGGCCTGGGTATCACCCTCCACCCCGGCATTATTAAACGCGGCATCCAGCCGCCCATAAGTATCCACCGTACCCTGTACCAGAGCCTCTACCTGCGGCCCTTTCGATACGTCACACTTGATAAACGTGGCATCACCTCCGGCCTGTTTGACCAGCTCGACTGTGCCCTCGCCAGCTTCGGCATTAATATCGGACACCACTACTTTGGCACCCTCAGCGGCAAATAGTAGAGCCGACTCGCGACCAATACCCGAACCTGCGCCAGTAATCAGCACGATTTTATCTTTCATAATCCTTACTCCATTGGTAACAAGCGTTAATGAATCATTATGTAAGTTAGCATACCGTTATTTGCCCACTCAGTGTCAAGCCAGCCTGAGATTGCAGATAAAACCTGCGGGAGTTGATTCTCCAGGGCCACTCGCTGTATCGTCCCGTTACTGTCATTAAAACTTTGGAGAAACACTTTGAGCATAGCCGGCCTGGACAACGATCTATTGTACGAAAAAAAAGGCAAAATCGCCTATATGACCTTTAACCGGCCCACTGAGATGAACTCCATCACCCCCAAAATGATGGAAGATATCGACCGTATCGGTGACGATTTCAAGAATGATGATGACTTATTAGTACTGATCCTCACCGGCACTGGTGAACAGGCGTTTTCTGCCGGGGCCGATCTAAAAAAGACCATTACCAAATTCAAGGAACAGGCCGATCAGGGCGCTCGTTTTATGGATGATCCCACCAAACGATTTTTCGCCGGTATCTACAAACCGATTATTTCTGCTATCAATGGCTTTTGCCTGGCTGGTGGCACCGAAATCATTCAGGGTACGGATATTCGTATCGCCGCACCTCACGCTAAATTCGGCTTGCCGGAAGTCCATTGGGGCATAATTCCTGGTGGCGGCTCCCATGTCCGGTTACCTCGACAAATTCCCTACTGTCACGCCATGGATATTTTGCTTACCGGGCGCATGATCAGCGCCGAAGAAGCCATACAGTTTGGTCTGATCAATAAGGTCGTGCCCGCCGATCAGGTCATGCCCGAATGTGAAAAATACGCAGAAATTATTTGCAGCAATGGCCCGCTTGCCGTACAAGCAGCCAAAGAAGCAGCATTGGTGACCTACAATATGGGCTGGGGTGAGGCGTTTTCTACCGAAGCAATAATAGCCGAACGAGTGTTTAAGACCGATGATGCAGCGGAGGGTCCCCTGGCTTTTGCCGAAAAACGGGAACCCGTCTATACCGGGAAATAAAAAGGGAAATCAAATCATGCAAGTATGTCCTGGAGTGCAACAGGCTTTAATTTGAACATTTTAAAACACAACCTGCAGGGCCCAGAATAAATCTGCGCCCCCTAAATGGAGGACTAAACCTTGTTATCTTATTATTACCGACTAAATGACCGACTGAATCACCGATTAAATGACCGACTAAATTACCAGCTGTATTGCCGCCTATCTCGCAAAGTCCTATATATAGGTGCCCTGTGCCTGTTATCGCAAACCACATTAGCCGGGGTCTACCCTCTCGATATCAACAAGGAACTAAATGGACTGAAAATAGTTGCCGATACCACCAGAATAGATATCGGCACTGTCGTAGTACTTAAACTCACCAACTATGACCAGCTAAAAGCAGTTTGCCGAATAACTTTTGATCCCAGAATAGCGTCACGCAAAACTTATAAACGAGAAATAGAATCTGGAACGACTGCTTCAGTAAAATATTCGCCCGGCAGAAAACCAAACAGGCTGACTATCGACATCATCTGCAACCCCGCCTGAACCATAATCTACTTCCTGACCTATCAGGATACTGGCGATATACCCCTCTCTTACCAGAGTAAAGTCACAAAGGTAAAGCTGTGGGGTAAAGAGAATCAACAAAGCTAATTGTGTCGCAATACTAACTGGCGCGCACATATTCGCAACTTTGAAACAGGAAGAACTCTGATGGGCGCCATGACACCAACTGTAAGAGCCAACGTCAAAGCATGGGAATGCGATGTTATGGAACATATGAACGTCCAGCACTACCTGGCTCGTTCTGCCGAGACAGTGGGACAGCTGGAAGCTATTCTTGGTTTGTCCACTGAACCAAAACTCGCTTTGCTGCATCGCACCGAACGCGTTTTATACATGCGCGAAATGCGTAATGGCGATAGCTATACGGTGTACACGGGGATATTCTCCATGGGAGAAAGCACGCTAACCACGTTTAGCGAAACGCACAACCTTGACGCCAATACTATCGCCGCCCGGTTTGTTATTGATCTGCAGTTGGTTAATATTGACACCTGCGAGCCTGTACCTTTTCCCGAAACTGCCCACCGCAAAGCACAGCGGATAATAATCGAGCCGCCAGAAGATTTGCGACCCAAACAAACATTGGTTCAGCCTCCACAACGAGATCTTGCCACCGCTAAAAAATACAATCTGTTTGACACCGCCTGCGGCACCATCGAACCCTGGGAGTGCGATGCTCGCGGTCACCTGCACCCTCGTTTTTTTATGTCGCGCTGTTCCGATGCAGTGACGCATTTACAGCGACAGTACGGCCTGACACCGGCCTACCGCAAAAAACACGGTCTGGGCAGCGCCGCATTGGAGTACAACATCGAGTTTCACCAAACCCTGAAAGCAGGCGATGCACTGATGACCAAAAGCGGACTGCGCGATATTAGCGGCAAAACCCAGCGTTTTTTCCACTGGCTTATGAATGCCGCCAGCGGCCAGACAGTAGCTACAGTGGAAACAACCGGCACACTGTTCGACTTTGAATCACGTAAGTCAGTACCCATCCCAGATGATTTACGAGCGATGGCTGAACATTGCACAGTCGAATTTTAAAAGTCTATAAGCAGGCCTGATTCAGCCGTTCAAACACAGAATAGCAGCAAACCCAGAATCAGATTAAGAAAGCCTTTAATTGAGTGAAAATGCCAAACAAAAGCAAGCAGAAAAACTCCTTGCTAATACTTCAAACAGATTTACACTGAGCGCGCCGGGAACTTTGCCTGGCTTTAGTTTGATGGAACCATTTATTGCTGAGCTATGTGTTACAAATATTGCTGAGCTATGTGTTACAAAATCATATGTTGCAAAACTATGTATTACAAACCCATGTACTACAAAAGTATGTACTACAAGATCATGCAATCGAATATCGTGGTTCCAAAATAATCGTTTCAGTATTTAGTACGTAAAAACAAGGAGAAGCGCTACATGTCTATATTAAAACGTCTAATGGTCGGCAGCCTGTTGGCTTTCAGTTTTATGGTTTCCGCCGCCGCCATGGCTGGCGATACTCTGCAAAGGGTTATCGACTCCAAGGTATTAAAAGTCGGCATGTCCGCCGATCAGCCACCAATGAATGCTGTCAGCAGCTCCGGTCAGTTTATGGGCTATGATGTGGATCTGGCCGCTGCACTGGCCGCCGCCATGCAGGTTAGACTCGAAGTGGTAAAAATGCCCTTTGGTAAACTGATGTCCGCCCTGGAGAAAGGCAAAATTGATATGGTCGCTTCCGGTATGGCCATCACCCCACAACGCACTACACAGGTCTCGTTTGTAGGCCCCTATATAATGTCCGGCAAGTCTATTCTGACCAAGGATTCAGTGTTAGCCAAGATACAGTCCAGTGAGGAGTTCAACCGCAAAGACCTTAAGCTGGTTGCTTTAAAGAACTCTACCAGTGCCTCGTTTATAACAGCTGCCGCCCCGGATGCCACTTTGGTTGAAGTAGCTAATTATGAAGAAGGTGTTGCCATGATTATCGATGGCACGGCTGACGCCATGGTTGCCGATATGCCTGCTTGTGTGCTGTCAATATTACGCAACCCCGATGCTGGCCTCACTACACTGAGCAACCCCGTAACGGTAGAACCCATAGGCATTGCCATCAGCAAGAATGATCCGCAATTTCTTAACCTGGTAGACAACTATCTGGATACTTACGCCAAGGCCGGCTTACTGGACAAGTTGAACAGCAAATGGTTCGTGGATAAAAGCTGGATTGCAGCACTTCCCAAGTAACTATTAGCTGTGCAATAAAGGGCTGGCTTTATATCCGGCCCTTTATTTTTGTACTGTGATTAAGCTGATTATCGGCCAGCGTTAAATGGGCTGATCTCAATCGGCAAGGTGTCCAATCGACAAAGTGTAAGAATCAATGTCGTTTCACCCCGCTTTTCGCCACACTTCCCAATCCACTTTCCACCCCCTCATCCCGCCCCACCGGTTACCCCACTTCTTTCATAGCCACTAACATAGCACCACTTAGGGAACCTCTGATCAATTCATGAACTCGTA
>QNFP01000100.1 GCA_003645535.1 Gammaproteobacteria bacterium
AAATAATCTATCAAATACAGCTACGCTACTCAATGTGTCAGCATTGACTGTACTACCCATGAACCCTGCAGTATCACCTAAGGCAAGTATCCTGGTAGTAGTTGCGGTGACCGTCTCATTGAATGACAGATTAGCGATAACAACTCTATCGAAAGTATCTCCTGTAATTACGCTCTCAGGAAATAACTTATCAACACCATTATAAGATGCATCTGAGTTGACTGCAGTCTCGCTAAATGTCCTATAGGCAACATGCGCACTGTTAAATAAATCAGCGTTATTAGTCGACTCTTATAATACTTTTAAAATAGTATTAATTATTTTATCTATATTTGAGGACGCTTCTAGTGCACCTACCCCAATTCCCTTAATCATATTGTCAGAGGTATTTGAGACTTCTTGAGCGATATTGCTAAAACTGCTAACAGTACTAAACAATTCAATATTGGTCGTATTGTCCGATAAGACATTATCTGCTAATAAGGACAATGATTCAGATATGCTAGTGGTATCTTCTAAAAGCAAACCTGCAGCAAAGACTGTACTAAATGTTTCAGATACTGAAGAGCTTTCTGATAATACTTTGTCTAATCTAAATGAGAATAAAGCTTCTAAAGATGCAGTGTCTGCAAAACTTCTGCTAAATACAGATGAAGTCGACAACACATCAGTGTTCGTAGTATTGCCCATAAGTGCTGCAGTATCACCTAAAGCAAATATTCTAGTGGTTATTGCAGTGACCGTTTCATTGAACGATAGATTGGCAACAAATGTCCTATTGAATACTTCACTATTGCTAGTAGCATCTAACAGATATGACTTAGCTTCTATTGAGATAGAGTCAGCATTAGATGTAGCATCACCAGGTAATACAATATCAGCAAAATAAGATAATGCATCGCTATTGGATGTAGCATCTAGAATACCTTTCGAAACATCATTAATTAACCTTGTAGTATTAGAAGTAAGGTCTGTTAACGAATGCCCTGATAGTATACTCAATGCATCACTATTTGAAGATGCATCGGTCAGGGTAGCATTTACGTCAATCGAAACTGCTTCTGTAATATCTGATGTTTCACTAAAGTCTCTATTAAATACCAATACACTACTAAGTATATCTCCTGTGGATGCAATATCGCTATCTACCATAGCTGGAGATAATGCTATTGTTTCAGTACTAGTTGTATTATCATTAAGTAACAATGAAGCTGTAACCAATGCACTAAATGTCTCAGAGGTTACAACAATCTCTTGCTCAGTCCTATTAAATACATTTGCAAAGCTAATTGCATCACTAGCAGAAGAACTGTCACTTAGCTCTTTATCGAGGGCTACAAACAACACATCATCATTACTTGTACTATCAATAAAGTCTCTATCAAACACTATTACCGAACTGAACGCATCAGTGTTTACGGTACTACCCATAAATGCCGCTGTGTCGCCCAGAGCAAGTACTCTTGTGGTGGTTGCTGTGGCCGTATCCGTGAAGGTCAGGTTAGCATCAAACACCCTAGAGAACGTCTCTGTATTGGACGTACTGTCATCAGTAGGCTTATCAACACCGAGTGTAATTGAGCCAACATTAGCTGTGCTCTCTTGTAACAATGACTCAATATCTAAAACGACACTGTCAGTATTAGCTGTAGTGTCACTTTCGCCATAGTCTATTAGCATAGCCATAGCGTCAGATATAGAACTACTATCTAACATGCTACGAGCATATACGACATCAGTCAAGAAGGTCTCAGCATTACTTGTTATATCTGACAATACCTTATCAACATTAAAAGACAATAGTTCATCTACTGTTGAGGTATCATAGAGAGGAAAGACTGCTACCAATAGCGTACTGAATGTTTCAGATATTGTACCTGTTTCAGACAGGACTTTACCTGGTTCCAGAGATGCCGTGTCAGTATTACTTGAGGCATCGTTGAACATCCTATCAAAGATAGTTACAGCAGTCAACACATCGGTATTTGCTGTGCTTCCTAAGAAGCTTGCAGTATCGCCTAATCCTATCAATTGTGAAGTTACAGCATTAACTGTATCATTAAATACTCGAACAAATATAGCTGTAGTGTCAAATGTCTCAGCGTTGGATATGCTATCCTTACTAACACTGTTGGGAGATAGTGTAGTTGAATCATCACTAGCTAGTACGTCATTGAAGCCCTTATTGAATACACTAACAGCGCTAAGTAAGTCAGCATTACTGCTCGTATCGCTTAAAGTTTTACCTACGTCAGAAAAGAGTGTGTCTGCATTTGCAGTGTTATCTGCTAATATAGTATTAGCTATGAATGATATGGCATCAGCTATGTTTGTACCATCTAAGACTCCTTTCCCTAACCCTAACACATGCTCATCAGAAGATGCTGCTGTGTCTATAAGACTTCGATTGAATATTGAAGCAAGGGTGACTGTCTCTATGTTAGCGGTGATATTAGAAAGTACACTATCTATATCTTTAGACAGTGTTTCAGATGTCGTTGCGGTCTCATTAAGCAGTCTAAATGAGCCTGTCACAAGGTTAATTGATTCAGACACAGATGAGGTATCACTAATGTATCTACCTACAGACGCTACCAGATTATCTACGTTAGCTATGACTTCATTAAAGTCTCTATCAAATACATTTGTTGTACTAAATGTTTCCGTATTACTGGTCACCGCTGCAAGATTGGCAACATCACCGATAAAGAACTCTTGTGAACCAAATGCAGTTACTGTATCATTAAAGGATCTAATGAAAGTAGCTGTGATAGAGAATATCTCAGACGCTGTTGTAGTCTCTTCAACTTTCTTGCCTACAGAGAATAGTCTAGATTCATCGTTAGAGGTAGCATCTTGGAATGCCTTATCTGCTTCTAATGCTATAATATCTGCACTATTAGAGCTATCAGACATTCCTAAAGAAGAAAACTTAGACAATGCTTCAGACAATGCTACACTGTCCTTTGGTTTAGTACCTACTGCTACGATAAATGAATCATCGCTATTGACTACATCTGTCTCACCTTTACCTGACAGGGTAGATACGCTATCAGCGTTAGACGAGCTATCTAACAAACTCTTAGATGTATCGAGAGATAATAATTCAGTCATTGCTGTATTATCTATTTCAAATAATGCTCTACCAATTTGAGTAGTGAATGTTTCAGTAGTACTCGTAGCCTCTAATAGGGGGTTACCGCTTGCCTTCCTAAGTATCTCAGATATAGATGCAGTCTCATTAATTGTTCTCAATGAAGTGAATACCTTAGAGATAATCTCCGATACAGCTGTAGTGTCTACCGGTATAGGATCAGTAAGCTCTCCAGCAGTACTAAACGCTTCTATTGCAGATATAGTCTCTGAGAACATCTTGCTTATAGAGAATACAGAGTTGTCACTTGTATCAACCACCTCAGGGATAGTCTTAGAGACTCCTATAGAGATAGTCTCATTACCACCAAGAGTAATACTATCGCTGAACACAGCACCGAGACTTAACGTAAATGTCTCTGAGGTAGCTATTCTATTCTGCATAACCCCAGGTACATATGCACATGTATGGTCATATGGAAATAATGGATTACATTCAGAGTCTTTATCGCCAAGAAGCGGGCCGACGTATGTAGCTTCATATCTACCTGGCCCTATCTCTGGTACAAATGATTTAGATATCTCCTTGAAGAAGTATTCCCGAGGGATTACGCTATCAGGATACCCACCTGAAGGAGGATAATATGTACAATCATAATAATAGCCATCAACATCCTGGATATATTGCCAACCTATTGGTGGTATCTGTACAGCACTAAAACAAGTGTAATAGTCGCTACAACCATAGCCATAGTATTCACAACCATAGTAGTAGCCTGGCCACCCTTCGTCTCTGACATCCATGACTACTTCTTTATTCACTGTTCCGAATGGTACAGTAGTCTCGTTGAAGTCCTCTGTCCAATCCTCAGACACGTTATTGAAATATTCTGATAGCGTTGTAAATTCATCCTTGGCTATTGAAGGACTCAATGATACGATATCTGATACGCTGGCTGTGTCTTGTAGCAATAATGGCAAGTAACGTACATACGACAATGTATCGGTTATGTTTGCAATACTACTAATTGTCTTATTATAGTCTGCTAGTCTTGAGAATATATCGGTATTACTTGTTACTTCGTTAAACAAGCGTGATGTAATAAACACTCTAGAGAAATTATCAATGGCACTAAGCGCATCAGCAACAGAGTGCAACAAAAGGACTTGATCAGGAAATACCTTAACAAAGCCTTCATTATCTATGAAGATGTCAACTATACTGACAGTTGAGTCTACTATTGCAGTATCTATATCAGATGCTACTGTAGTCATCCCATCTATAGACGTCTGTATAGAGTCTATACTTGGTAGTGCTATATTGGACACTGTCTTTTTAGCTATATCAGTAGCAAAGGAAGACAATGTCGGTTTATTTATTGTGTAAGCAGATTTACTTTCTATGCTAGACTGCAGAGTCCCCACACTCACACCTGAGGTATGAATAGAGGTCTCCACTGTCGATGCATGATTAACCGGACTTGATATGTCGCCCTTGGCTACCTTAATACTAGCTATATCTACTGAGTCGACATTAGGTGACCTTCCTGATATGCTTATAGGAGTTACTGTTGTGCCTTCGACTGATGTTGCTGTTTTATTCTTAAGGTCTACTGCTATCTGCTTGATAGACCCCTTGATATGAACATCAGTCATGACTACTCCCTATACTACTAAGTGGGTAGGACTAAAAAGGATCTCAACTAGACCTCTTGTTGGCTTCCAGGTCTGAATAAAGATAGCATTAACTGGCTCTGTTACACGTAATTCAAAAAAGCCATATACAGGAGTATCCACATCAGGAGTAGCTACATAAGCTGGTGTGATTGTCAATACCTTTGGAAACTGAAGGTAGATAGTACGCTCATCAAAGACTTCCCATACAGGGTCTACATCAGGGGTTGTTGCATCTACTCTTGCTACACCTGCCCTAAGCTTATAGTGGATAGTGTTGTAGTCTACTACTTCTTCTGTATTATAAGCAGTGATAGGGTTCCATGTACCTGTGTCTGTAGGTACGCGGATGGTAAGGGTAGTCTCATCACCACTCGGCTCCACCGATATAGGCGTAGAGCCAGGTATATGAGCGCCCTCGATAACTACAGCCTCAAGGTCATATAATGAAGTATCTACCTGAGCAAACTCTAATACTAAAGGAAATTCTAATTGTTCTCCCCTGACTAAGGAGAACAGAACACTACCGGAATCATCAACTAGATCCTCGGTAATGTTTGTTATCTTTGATCGTGCCATTGAAATGTTCTCCTAAAAAGCAAATCCTCGTGCAACTGGTTTAGAGCCTCGAAGGACAGGGAATAAGTATTCAGTGCCATATCTAACGCCATCAGAAAAGTGTTCCTCTCCTGCTGACTTATCTATAGCTGCTGTGTCTGGGTTCTTATCAACCCACGATGTACGTTCTAGAGACTTAATAGTCCCCTCACATCGTGGATGCACTCGTAAATGTGTTTCTCCTGCTGCTGTATATAGCATACGATTTACTGCTGCCACACTATCGATGATAGGGGGAGCCTTCTTATGAGCCAAGCAACGTATGCCCTTAGACTCTAATATAGAGAAGTCTGTCCTACCTACTGCAGCAGAAGTCTTGCGAGACTTACCTGATGGATCTGGATAGGCGTATATCTTATGTCCTTTATATCGTGTAGCAATAGCAATAGCTAATTGCTCAGTATCAGGGTGTCCTTTAAATTCATCTAAGAATTCCATCTGCTTACCTCTTAGTGCAAACACAGATGAACATTGTAAGCCAACATTAAAGTCAATACAGATATGCACATCCTCTGTGTCATGGAAGTCTGCTATAGTGTTATCTACATTTCTCTCTCGTTTAAAACAATAGAATACACTATTACCTGATTCAGTAAATGATGCAAGGTATTCTGAAGCGAACTCGATAGGATCAATTGTATGTCTAATCCTATCTATCTCTGCAGGATCTAAGAATGGTGATGAATGATAGTCGTAATGATATGACTTCCATAAAGAGTCCTTTTCTTGGAAGTGAAACATATCATAAAGGATATTATAACCTTTTGGGGTGCTTATAATTAGTGCTCTTCCCGCTGACCTGGCTCCGAATTTCTTACGGCGTTCCTCAGACCATCTAGTTACAATGCAGGGTTGTATAATACCTTCCCATGCTTCCTTAGGTGTGATACCCTTCTTCCATGAAGAGATTTCATCACCCACAACAAAATATGCACCTTTACCACGTAATCGTTCGACAGCTTCAAATGACACTAGACGTAGCTCTACGTTATTAGGGAAGAGAAACCTCCCAGTGTCCTTAGATGCCTTGATTACGTGATTCTCCATTCCCAATTCATAAAATATTATGGGAAAGTAGATATCTTTCACCTGATCATAGGTGGGTGCAATGATATACACATTCTTGTTTGGTACTTTAATATCTAACTCTAATAGCTCAAAGACAGCTGTAACAGCAGCCACTGCAGCTAGGTAAGACTTACCCCAGCCACGACTACATACAACCACGGCAAATCTCATTAATTGCTCTATAAACAAATCACTATATACCTCTGATTGACCTGGATGTAGCTCTGTAGCTTCCTCTTCAGGTTCTTCATCTAGGTATTCATAGGGGTCTAGATCACTCATTCTCAATGACCTCACCTGTATCGGCATTTATAGTATGTGTCTTTTTAGGACTTAGTTTAATCATCAATGGCTTAGCCTTAGTGGTCTCCAGAGTGTTAGTCTCAGGGACACGGGCATAGCCATAACGCATCAATTTGTCTGATAATGTACTCATTAGTTCCATTATCTTTGTATGGGCAATGTTGGAGTATCTAGGGCGTTTTTGTTTAACACCTTTGGCTCTACGTCTTGCCTGTACTACTTTACCATCAGCACCTAATGTTACTACTTGGGGTGCATCAGGATCAATTTCAACCATCTCCTCAACAGCATCATCTGGTTCCACATTATCTCTTATATTACGCCAATAAGCTTCCTCTATCACTAACCTATCATAAGTCTTCACGAGTTCAACTAAGGGGTCAAATTGAAGTTCCCTTAACTTTTGTATGCTCTTGTGGTTGATTCTGTGCACTCGTTTAACAGACCTATTGACGTCTTGTGTGCCTCTTATTGGCTGCTCTATTGTAGCCTCTTTATTAGGCATAATTCAATCCTCATATGTGTTTTTATGTGCATATACTAATCAACGACTTACAGCCACCCTCATGTCAGCCTTGAGCGCCTATCTAACACAACCCTTCATTCGCCCTCTTTATCAAGCTATCTTGCACGGACATTGATAGACCCCGTTAAATTAACCCTTAGGCCGCCCTCCCCTATATCACTTAAAGGGAGACTTAATTAACAACTAAGTGGGATAGGTTAAAGTAACTAATCTTAAATATTCTTTATTAAGTGGTAAGACATAGGTATTATCTTAATTATTCATTAGAGGGTAACTCTGATAAGGCTATTGAGTAGTTTAGTTAGGTAGAGTCTCTATGATGTAATATCGGAAGAGTATCTCTTCTTTAATTTAACGGGGTGATACTGAGGACTGTGTAAAGGTCTGTTAAAAGAAAAAAAAAAATAATGGAGTCCCCCACAACCACCCCAATGAAGGGATGATTGTGAGGGTAGTTTTAAAGACGATCGTAAATCTTTTTTAAGTAGACTAATTCATCTCTTGCTGCTGATTCAAAGCTTTTAGAACCCATTGCTATGCGTTCCCAATGCTCTATTGAGTGCATCAGGGCTAGCTTTTGCTTTGTAAGTAAGTCACTCTCTTTATCGTCTAAATGTAGCGCTTCAGGGCGATCAAAAGAACTTATTTTACGGATCGTAGTTGCTATATAGCCACTCTTACAACGATAGCGCTCACCTACCATACCACCAAATATCTTAATTATCCATTGATTGTCCTTTCGTACGACAATGGATTCTCCTTCTTTAGGTATCCACTTTTCCTTGGGTGGCCTCAAAGCCGACTCAGGGATGACGATCTCCTCGAAGAATAAGGATTGGTTACGTTCAGAATAGCGTTCACCTTTCTTCGTATATGTCTCTATCGTACCATAAAGGTTATTATTAAATTCTACATGTACTGGATATGAACCAATGGAGGTTGTTGATACTACAATACCCCAGCCAAAGTCCACTGAGTATACCTTTTGTCCTTTTTTGAGCATTCTTTATCTCCTAGCGTTTCTTCAATTCCTTCAACAACGCCTTAAGCGACTTGTCATAAGCAGCAAGAGTACGCTTTACATAAGTTACCTTCTTAAAGCCTTGCTTCTTCAGAGTCTTCATCTCAGTCTTTACGATATCGATCTTCTCCATCAGCTTCTCAGGTGACATTTCATCCAGGCGTTGTATTTCATCTTCACCGACATATACGATACGCTTCTGGACAGTGTTCAGTTCATTAGTTTTACTCATTTTAATCTCCTTAATTTGTGTGTTTGGATCTATAGGCATAGTGGCACTTCTTCTAGGATGGCTTCCTAGGACTGCCTTCCTAGCTCGATACTCAGCCAATGCTTTTTCAGCCTTTCTTGATACAGTGAGTCTAGCCCATCTCTGGTCAAACCAGTAGCTACCTCCTTCTACCATAAAGCGCTCATCACAGATGTTGCTAATCTTGTTGCCGAGCGTTTCGACAATTAAAACTTTATTAAGAAGCCTATCCATCTCTCCTACCCATTGTGGGCCCTCATCAAGATTCGATGGCTTGATGAGTCTTATTCTATCTCCTATTTCAAGTTTTTTCATATAATCTCCCTGTGAGTTAATAAGGTGCCGACCGAAGACCTAATATTGGTTTGAGAAAAATATTATGGTAAATGGCCTTCAGTCGACATAGTTCTTCTAATGGTGCTTAGCTAGACTCCGAAGAAGTCACTTTTAATCGCCTTTCCGGCCATCTTTTGTGCTCGTATTTGACCATTAGCTAATCGTGTTGCATTAGCTGATGCTTTGATTTTTAAAGAAATCCTTGGTGCATTTATATCTTCATACTCCATCTCATCCAATACAGCATCCATAATCGCTAAATGATCATTTACGTCTCTTTTCTTGGCTTTTGCCATTAGTTAATCTCCTTGCTTAAAGTTCCAATTTTTAACATTACATAAGATGAAGCCAGTTTGTAAACCACTAGTACTTGTGGAGCACTTGGCGCTTCTCTCGCTATTTCAATAGTACTCAACAATCTATTTTTTAACTTTTCATCTAAACTCCCTTTAAGTTTAATATTATTATGGTAATCTACCCAATAATCTAGTTTACTTAATTTCTTTCCACCATTTCTAAGTCTACTCAATAACATTTGTAATCTGGCTATTGCCACTAATTCTGTGGTGATATTTCTTGCACTTACAATACTTGCACCTCCGAAGCTACCTGCGCTTCTAGATACGAGAGCTTTCTTTACGGAAGAATCAGTCAAACTTTCGAAGGCAACATTACTCCTTTCTAATTCTCTTTTTCGAAACGCAGGAGCTTTGAATCTCTCCTTATTATACTTAAGACGACGCTTTCTCATTTCAGGATTAAGCTGGTTTCTAGCTAATCTTGCCTTAATAACTTCAGGTGCTTCAGGTTTCTTCCTGCCGTCTTTCCTATACTTTTTATCGTATTCAGACTTCTCCTTAACCTTACATTCCTTACAAAAGAAACCTCGTTCAGTGGGGGCCATCGATAAGAAGGCTATGTTGAGCTTTTCTTCATTACAAGAAATGCATATCTTTGTTGATGTCTTTAGCGATTCAATTACTTTTGCACTATATACCACTATATTAGCCTTCTTCAAATTTTCAGAGTGACATTTTTTGCATATCTTGTTATGCGCTATCACATTCTTCACCTTAGCAAAGTAACTAGAACGTTTAGTCTTTCCACATTGCTCACATATGTTTTTACGACTAAGTTGCTTAGCTCTGTATCTTCCTTTCCAAAGTTTCTTGGTACAGTCTTTACATAAAGTGGAGTATCTGTAACTATAACCTTCTTTCAGTGGCGACGATACATTAAATTCTGTAAGATATAACACTCTGTCACAGCCATTCTTACCGTTACATTTCTTTTCAATACCGTTATGTGCAACTACAGTCATATTGACCTCCCAGGTCTAAGTTTTAGGAGGCTTATACACCTCCCACGGTAATGCCAATCGATCGGCGATTTCTTTTACGTTATTGGTCTCTTCATACTTCCTATAGACTACAACTTCATAGCCCTTAACGCCGTTCATCTGTATAACACGAGACCAGGTAGAGAAGTATGAATTAGGCTGATACTCACTGAACCATAGAAATGTCCTCACACGAGAGCCATAGAGATATTCTATATCCCTTGTCCTGCTGTTCTTGGCATATCGAACACTATAGATTCTCCAATTGTTGTTTCCAACAGGTTCTGCCTTAATCACAACATTGATGAAGCCACCGGTCTGCTGATTCCGAA
>QNFP01000101.1 GCA_003645535.1 Gammaproteobacteria bacterium
CAACCAACAACCAACAACCAACAACACGAGGAAAAGTTATGACTATCAGATATGACAACCGAGTCGCCGTAGTAACAGGTGCTGGCGCAGGGCTGGGCCGTAATCACGCTTTATTTCTGGCCTCTCGCGGCGCCAAAATCGTTGTTAACGATCTGGGTGGCGCTATCGATGGCAGTGGCGGTTCAACCACCGCTGCAGAAAAAGTCGTTGAAGAAATAAAAGCTGCTGGCGGCGAAGCTGTCGCGAATACCGATTCTGTTGCCACTCCCGAGGGTGCCGCAGGTATTATCCAAAGTGCTATCGACAACTTCGGTAAAATTGATATTTTGATCAACAATGCCGGTAACTTGCGCGATAAATCTTTTTCTAAATTAACGCCAGCAGATTTCGATGCTGTCGTCGATGTACATTTATCCGGTTCGGCCTACACCACCCTGGCGGCATGGAATCATATGAAAGATGCCAATTATGGCCGCATTGTCATGACCACGTCTGCGGCGGGGCTGTTTGGCAACTTCGGACAGGGCAACTATGCAGCGGCCAAGCTGGCTGTGGTCGGCCTGATGAATGCTCTCAAACAGGAAGGCACCAAATACAATATCAACGTTAATACCGTAGCACCCATGGCCCTGACCCGGATGACGGAAGATATTATGTCCGACAAAATCAAGCCTCTGGTAAAACCCGAGTTCGTCACACCTGTGGTAGCCTGGTTTTGCGCTGAAGAAAACACGGTTTCCGGCGATGTGGTCGAAGCCGGTGCTGGCTATTATGGCAAAGTACAAATTGTCGAAGCCAAAGGTACGGTTCTGGGCGGCGGTGAAATCCCCACCCCGGAAGAAATTCAGGCTAACTACGATAAGATCACCGACATGAGTGAAGCCCAGCCTTTCCACTCAGCCAATGATGCCATGCGGCATATCTTCCGGTCGGTGAAGCCGCGATAGCAATATCTGAAGACGTTCAGGCGGGGCTGAAATCTCCCCTCCCCGCCTGAACATACGGGTCTTTTTGCTAAGGAAGCTCTGAATAAGTCTGGAAGAAGTAGACTGTGATTCAGAATATTCAGATTCAAGGCGCAAAACGCTCGTAATAGCCAGCTATTGCGAAGGTTTGTAACGAAGAAGCTGGGTATTCTGAGCGTAGAATGCGAGTTCATGACTTGTTCAGAGCTTCCCTAAGTAAACACTAATTAATGCTTGAACAGGGGCTTACGTTTTTCAAGAAAAGCGGCAACGCCTTCGCGGCCATCCTCACCGCCGGCCAGTTCAGAGATTGAGCGGGATTCCAGCTCCATTGCTGCCTCAAGGCCCTCTGTTGCACCTGCTAGAATCAAACGCTTGGCTTCGCCATAGGCTTTGGTTGAACCCTGAGCCAACTTGTGCGCCATCTCCATCGTAGCATCCATAAGTTCTTCATCAGGAACAACCTTATTGACCAGACCCCAATCGAGAGCCTGCTGCGCAGTAAGCACGGTGTTTAACAAAGACATTTCTTTGGCCCGCCGCATGCCCACTACTCTGGCCAGATAAAAGCTGGCGCTGCCATCGAGGGGTAAACCGGCATTGGTATAAGCCATAGTGAACTTTGCCGACTCCACAGACACCGCCAGATCGGTACACAACGCCAGGCTAAGGCCACCACCCGCAGCCGTGCCGTTAATCGCTGCAATCACCGGTGGCGCCATGCGGTTAAACTTGGAAATAGCACCGTGAAAGAGCTGGGTGACCAGCTTTAAATGACTGGATATATTGTCCCCCTGCTCGGCAAAATCCTTTAGTCCTCCACCGACACAAAACATCCGCCCCGTACCGGTCAACACCACAGCCTTAATGGCCGGGGCTTCGTCACAAATAATGGCGTTTTCAATCAACTCCTCAACCATGCCGTGGACAACCGGATTGCCTTCATCCGGCCGACACAGTGTAATCACACCAACGCCATTACTGACTTCCAGGGTCATATGCTGCTTGCTCATTTAGTTCCTCCGAGGTGGTAAAGCATTTATCTGATATTTATTTACCGAGAAAGGCTTTGTACTCAGGAATGCCTTCATCAAGCTGTACCCCCGCAGTATTCAGGGCCATGGATACCATATTGTATTGCCCCACAGTAAACACAATATCGAGTATTTGCTGCTCACTGAAATGGGTTTGCAAATCGGCGAAAGTAGCATCACTAACAAAAGCATCGTTGTGTAATTCGTCCGTGGCCTTGATTAGGGCCTGTTCTGCAGCAGACCAGGAACCGGTGTTAGGACCTTCTGCGATAGCTCTAATTTCATCGTCATTGAGCCCGGCCTCCTGACCCATCAAAATATGCTGACCAAATTCATAGCCAGATTGACACAGCCAGCCGATACGCAGGATGGCGATTTCGCGATCTCGGGGAGCCAGGGAAGATCCAAACATAATATGGTTAGCGAACCCGACCCAGGCTTTTAGCAGGTCTGGATAACGCACCAGGGTTTTAAGTATGTTGAATACTTTGTCTTCATGGCCAATTTTGCTCTGTAGTTCTTTAATATCCATACCCAGGGCATCACTTTGCTCTTCGCTCCAGTCTTTGGGTTCAAGGGGAGGAATTCGCGGTGTTGTCATTCTCATGTTTTATCTCCAGTTTAAAGATCATTCGACCGGATGTGCTGTCGAAGTTTTATTTTGTGCCACGATGGGTTGAAGCAGTCGACCAGTCTTTTTTCGCAACATCCCAGCCCCGTGCCAGATAAATAAACGGGGTATCGATAATTGCAATCAACAACTTAAACACATATTTAGCCATCGCCAGTTGCATGGCCGTTGCTAAATCAACAATCCCCCACCATACCACCAGGCCATAAATCGATGTATCAATCAGCTGGGAAAGCATCGTCGACACATTGTTGCGTAACCATAGATGCTTACCATTAGTTTTGTTTTTGATTACATGGAAAATCCATACATCAAAATGTTGGCTAATCAGGTATGCCAATAACGAACCCAGCACAAACCTCGGTGTAAACTGGAATAAAGTAGCCATGGCCTGATGGATATTAGTCGCAAATTCTGCAGTTTTCGGGTTGGTCGATGGTGCGAAATTCATACTCAAAAAAATCATAACTATGATGATTAAGCTGACGGCAAAACCTACCATCACTGCTCGGTTGGCCTCTCGCTGACCGTAGCGTTCGCTCAACAGGTCGGTAGAAAAATAAATCCCCGAATACAGAATAACTCCGACGCTGGTCTGCATACCCATGACTTCTGTGAGCATGGGGCCCTGCAAATTGGCCAACAATAAGCTCAAAACTATACTGGCATACAAGCCATGTTTGCCAAATATGCGGAACAGCAAAATCGCCGAACCCAGGTCAATACATATTGTAAATAACCACAGTGGTGTTTGCGCATCGAAAGCAATCACCATTGGTAAGTACCTTTTTTGCAGGTAGAACTAGATGTTGGACACATATAGAAAAAGACCCGCTCCAAAAGAGCGGGCCGTCGTATTGAGCCGATGTTCAAAGCCTCGGTTAATGGGCGGCATCCAGATTGTAGAGCTCTGCCACATTGTCATGCAGCAACATATCCTGTTGCTCCTGCGGCAGAGGCGCGACATATTTTTGTAGCAACTCCTGAGACCAGGGCCAGGTAGAATCGCTATGAGGGAAGTCATTGGCCCACATGATGCGCCGAGGATTCATCGAATCCATCATCGTGAACGCGACAATATCATCCTGGAAGGTAAGATAAATATTCTCCAGAAAGTACTCACTGGGCATTTTATCCAGCTCGGCACCGCGCAAACGAAAACGGTGGCGATTATAAGTGTGATCCATACGATAAACAAAATGCGGAACCCAGCCCGCATCCGCCTCGACACAGACAATCTTAAGTTTAGGATTGCGCATAAACACGCCGGAGTTCACGAACATACTCATAATGTCCTGATTGGCGCGGATTATCGCGTAACCCGAATTAATACTGGTGCCACGAAACTCCATAGACTTCATCTCGCCGGAGGTGAGGATATGAAAGCTGAGCGGCAATTCCAGGTCAATCGCGGCCTGCCAAAAGTTGTCGAACATTACGTGATCATAATCGACATCAGCAATCGCTGGCCTACCTGGTAACATGACACCTTTTAAACCCAGTTCTTTGATTTTGCGGAGATCTTCGATACCTTCATCAATGCTCCGAATCGGCGTTTGCCCCAAACCAATCAAACGATCTGGCGAGGGATCACAGAATTCGGTAATCCACAGATTGTAGGCATCCATACAGGCTTTTTTATAATCGTGATCGGTGAGGTTGCAAATCTCCATACCGACGGACGGGTAGATAATTTCCGCAGCGATGCCATCCTTATCCTGGTCGAGAAGTCGCGCTGCGGGATCCCAGCCGCCCTTGTGCAAGTTTTCAAACCTGGCACCCTTGGTCGATAGTTTTTCTGGCGGGATACCCGCGGCAGAAATCAGACTAAGTGGAATAGCCCTTTTAACACCCTTGATATCAAAAATATCACCGCGTTTTGGATCGTGGACAATACGCGGTGCAACATCGAGGTATTTCTTATCGATGCGGTCTATGTAAGTCCCCGGCGGTTCACAGACATGTGAATCTGATGAAATAATTGGTTTAAACATGGCTTGCTCCTTTATATCTATGCTTTTGTGTTGATTTTTGTGACCGTCGTCTCAGCCACAGCACCACCTACTGCGCTTATCGTACCAGTTATAGAGCGCGCACTATGGTATTAGCACAATTATTTTGTCAATTGCTCGAAGGCAGAGTTTTGCCGGAGCGAAGCCTGTCCAGATTTAGCAGTAGGTAGATGGCGAAAGCCGGGTTGCCAAGCACATTGGCCAGGACAAACCACATCACTGCCTTTTTGAGGGAATTCTCAAGCGTATAAACAAGGACTGCAAATAGCACGAAGCCAAATAATAAATCAGAGGTGATTTGAAATGCCCATGTTTCTCGCTGACCAAGAATTTCGACAAATGTGGTTAATGTCGGGTCGGCAATCATAACTCGAATACTGAACAGGATATGTATGATCAGTACAATGTAAATAATAATTTTTGTAGTTTTCATTTTTATTCTCCTACCATGTAAATATTACTGGAAAAAATTTCTGTAAACAGAAATTTACTGATCGCTACCAATAGCTAAAAGAGCCGTCAGTTGCTAGAGAAACAGTGTAGTTGAAATATCTTTGCGGCACCGTGACATTACCAGGCGACTATTGCGTGGGGAATGAGGACCGGCCAAATTAAGCAAAGATTCCCTATCTTTCTAATTATCATTAAAAAAGCCGCAGTGCATAACACCACGGCTTTTAAACATATTTTATTAATCCTGGTTAACTAGCGAATACCTCGTCTACGCACAGCAGCTGGCGTAAAGTAATTGTCGGGAGCACGCCAGGCAAAATTGGGAGCGCTATTCTTATCAATCATCAGGGCTAACATCCGGTGGGCATTGAAATCGTATGAAATCTCAGCAACCCGATTCGAGAACCCAATTTCATAGTACATAATATTATGATCTTCCCAATGACGCCACAGCTCACCACGGAGATCATAGATATCCACCAGCATGACTTCCCATGAATCTTCGTCCAGATAAAAAACCCGCTTCCTATAAGCATGGCTAGTGCCTTCCTTAAGACTCGCTTCGATCACCCATACCCTATGCAACTCATAACGGGAGTAATCCTGATTGAGGCGCCCGTCTTCCTTAATCACTTTATCGGGGGTTGCGTCTTCGGCAGCCAGCTTATAGGGGTTATAGGGCACGTACATTTCACGCTTGCCCAATAGCTTGTAGGTGAAGCGGTCGTTGGGGCCATTAAAACCATAGCCCTGATCCGTGGTACCCAGACCATCGCCCGCAGTAGTCGGGTTATCGTAGACAATCTGCGGCGCCCGCTTGACACGGCGTTGACCCGGGCTATAAGCCCAGGCCTTACGGAAATTCTCACTAAACGAAGGTGGCTCGTGGACAAGAACTACCTGGCCTGCGAGCTTGGCAGGAGCCGTCAAAACCTGGGCATAAAGCGTGGTATTATCCTGTGGGTTAGCTCCAGGATCGTCGTCGCTCAGTTCAGGATCGCTCCATTTGTAATGAAAATTGACCTGCAGCTTGTTGACAACATAGTCGCCTGTGCTCGCAACCGCTATCGTGGTTTCCGCTGCATCGTACCAGACCGGTCTAGGTCGCGAGGCCTGATTAAGGAAAGCTTCGTTACCGTTATGCGGAATAGGAAAAGCCCACGCCTTCCTGGTACCGTAATAGCCAATCATACCCATGTGAAAATCGGTTATTCTCAACTCTGATCGATCCAGGTTTTTCAGCGCCGCCTCGTAAATATAGGGCTGGTAGATCATGGAGCGTCGCGTGGGATAGATATTCATAAAAAAGTCTGAGTAGGTCTCAAACATTCTCTTCTGACCTTCAGACAGCTTATCGGCATGTTCCTGGAAATTCTGCGAAGTAATCGTAAAGCGTACAGCGTCATCTGCGAATGGATCCAGATGAAAACCACCCGACTTGTAACCCTCAGGTGGAACAATCGGCACATTTTTCCATTCGGGAATGGTACCTTCGGCATTGCCAGCACGAATCGCGCCAGTTGGCGTCAACGTGGTGCCTTCAAGGCCAATGCTGGCCCGCTCCTCTGGGGTAACAGCCGCCAGGGCAGTACCTACGGTTAATGCACCGATGGTTGCCAGGACTTTATTAAAGCTTGTCTTTCTCGTAAAAAGCATCTCACTACATCCTTTGATATTTGAATTATTTTCTTAGGGCTGGATTAAAGTCGTTTTTTATTGTGGTTGAGAGCGGATAGCAGATAGCAGATAGCAGCACATCATTTGTCAAACCATCCCTCTGCAACAAAGATGACAGCATTTTATGCATAATTCAAGAGCATGCCTGAAATTACTAAATCTATTTGTGTGTCGTTAAAATGTGTACTATTCCGGCCGAAAAAATATAGCAGAACCTGGGTGGGAGAAGAAGTAGTTGGCAGTTTCAAGTACTGACAGTTTCAAGTAAGGCGACAGCATTTTTGCTATAACCATAAAAAACCCCGCGGTGAACTAACACTGCGGGGTTTAGATAGATACCTTGCTAAAAATGCACTAAATTAGCGAACGCCATGGCGGCGCACTGACGCCGGGGTGAAATAATTATCTTCAACCCGCCAGCTAAAATCAGGTGGATTCTTCTTATCCCACATCAAGGCGATCATCCGTCCCGCCTGCATGTCATACTGAAATTCAGCAGCCGCGTTCATAAAGCCGATATCGTAATACATGACATCGTGGGATTCCCAGTATCGCCAAATCTGATTACGCCTGTCGTAGCCATCTACGAGCATGATCCACCATGAATCTTCGTCAAGATAGAATGTCCGACGACCATAATCATGACTGGTGCCCTCTTTCAGCACGCTGTCAATAACCCAAACCCTGTGCAACTCATAGCGGGCAAATTTTTGATCGACTCGCCCATCTGCATTGATGACCTTATCGGGTGTGGCATTTGCGTTGTGCAACTTGTAGGCGTTGTAAGGTATATAAATTTCCTTTCTGCCAACCAGTTTCCAGTCGAAACGATCATTTGGTCCATTAAAGCCCCATTTTTGGTCAGTGGTCGCCAGGCCGTCGCTGGCGGTCAATGGGTTATCGTAGACTATCTGCGGGGCTCGCTTTACACGTCGCTGACCGGGACTATAGGCCCATGCAGAACGAAATTTATCAGAAAAACGGGCGGGGTCTCTCGCCAGCACTACCTGACCAGCTAACTTCGCTGGCGCCAGTAAGGTTTGGTAATACAACAAGGAATCTTTACTGGGATCATAATCCACACCGGCTATATCTGGATCACTCCACTTTTCCCGCTTTTGGATATTGAGTACGTTAACCACATAATCACCCGTTGAGGTAACCGCCATTGTGGTTTCGAATGAATTAAGCCACGGTGTGATCGGGCGAGTAGCCTGATTCATCCATGCTTCATTGCCATTATGAGGTACGGGAAAAGCCCAGGCTTTGCGCGCATCCTTGAAGGCAACGATCCCCCTTTCGGTAACTACCACCTCTGCTTTGGGAGCATTTTCCAGCGCTGCATCATAAATATAAGGATTAAAAACTGCCGTACGCCGAGTTGGGTAGATGTTCATCGTAAAGTCTGGATAAGTCTTAAACATCTCTCGCTGACCTTCCGAGAGTTTATCGGCATATTCCTGATAATTCTGGGCAGTGATCGTAAACAACACCTTGTCATCGGGAAAGGGGTCCGCATGATAGGTTCCCGTTTTGAAACCGGTGGGCACTACAATCGGTTCATTTTTCCATGCTGGAATGCTGCCTTCTTTATTGCCGGCACGAATGGCGCCAGCTGGTGTCAGCTTCGTCCCCTCAAGGGCGAGATTGGCTTGTTCTTCGGGAGTGGTTTTTGCTAATACTGCGGTACTGCCAACTGCCAGAGCAAATGCTCCGGCAAAGGCAATGGCTTTTTTTACCGTCGAACTACGTGTAGTACTCATATTTCACTGATTCCTTATGTCGTTGAGGGCTAGATCAAAAGCTATATTTAAAGGTGGCAGAAACATTATCTGCATCAGCCCAGGTGCCATTTGTGCCAGGCCAGTGCGTAGCGGCGAACTCCAGTGACATCTGGCTCTGATAGTCAAAGGTAACGCCTGCTCGAACGGTGCGCTGGTTCTCTACGATCGCCCCGTTGTTAAAAGATGTGTAACCCTCAACATGGTGGATCCACACAAAGCTTGGCTTGACATTGAGATTCCAGAACAGATTGTTGTATTCAAAGGCCGCCACCAGAGTGTAGCCCCAGGCAAAGTCCGTCAACAGACGATCCAGCTGATCCACACCCGGTGAACGCTCAAGCTGTTTAGCAACGCCACCAACGGTTATTTTGTCCGTGGGATCACCGCGCTTCTGACCGTCAACCCACGTCAACATATTGTTAAAGACATAGGATTGCTTGTCGGCACCAAAGGGGCCACCGCCAATGGAATAGGTCAAATCACCCAGCCAGGTATACACATCATTGGCTTCAACGTCGCAACCCGGTATGCCGCCGGTATGAGGATAGTTGGGCGTAAGTCCCGCACCTGCGGGGTTGCCAGCTGCCACATTGCCAATACCAGCCAGGCCCGCACTGTTCTGACACTCCCGGCTATCGTAGAAGTCGGTCTTCAGGTTTACCTCGGTCTGAAAAGACACACCGGTATCGCCCACTTCACCGTTCAGCGAGATGGCAAAGGTGTCCTGATCTTCTGAAAACACCGAGTGATAGCTGGTGCCGGGGAATCCGGGGACCGGCGATGTCTGCCGATCATCCCAGTTGCCCTGCAGGAAGGGCTGGAAGGCATGGCTGCGGACATAGTAAACACCCAGATCCGCGTAATTCATACCTTCGATGATATGGTGAAGGGCCATACCCCACTGACCACCGTGGCTGGGCTTGTCGGTGCCTGTCGACGTGGTACCCAACGCAGCGATTACAGGAGGATTATAACCCTGTCCAATGTTATCAAAGGGGCTGAAATACGTACCCACCGGGAGAAACTCACTGCGCCGCCAGTTCCATACGTAGTAGGCCTCGAGACTGGTGTTGGGCGTGATCTCAAAGTTGGTATAGACCATCTCCTGAGGCAGCAGTTTCTCTTTAACATCAGTGCCCGGTATGGTGGCTTTGGCAAAGTCCTGCGGGTTGATCATCTGGGTAATACCGCCGCCCATGATGCTGCTTTCACCCCAGTTGACCACCTGCTTACCGACCCGTAACGAGGTATAGTGGCCGGCGATCTGGAAGTTGGTGTACACAAACAGGTCGTAGAGTGTGAACTTGTTGTACTCGGTACGCGCACCGTTGGGGATACCGTCGAGAGTACCAGTCCCGCCATTACCACCATCAAAACAGTTAGTACACTTGTTGGCGCCATCTCTGGCGACAAAATCATAAAGATAACCAAAGCGCGTAAAAATACCGCTATCGCCCCAGGAATTTTTCATAGTCAACCCGGCATCGGTGATAAACGATAAGGGTGCGCTATAGATGTCCCCGCCGTGATTAAACACATTGGAGCGGCCACTGGATGATGACCGCTTCGGGGAGGCGGTCTTGGTCGTTACCGCCATACTGGCAGTAACGGTGGTATCGACAAAGCCCTCTACATTTGAAACATCCATATCGAACTGGAATGCGCTGGCGCCGCCGGCCATAAAGGCCAGACTAAAAACAGATGATTTTAATAACTTTCTACTGATTAAATTTGTTTTCAACAAGGTATATCCCCTCTATTACTGGTTTTAATTATCACCGGCAAATGCAAATGGACATGCATTCGAGTTTGCCTCTTGACTATGTTTATCTGACTCTCTTTTCCCCTCACGCTGGCTAAACACGTTTGTTAGGGAACCTCTGATTAAGTCTGGACGAAGCAGGTTGTAATTCAGAATGTTCAGATTCAAGGCGAAAATTGCACGTAATAGCAAGCTATTGCGAAAATTTACAACGAAGAAGCTGGATATTC
>QNFP01000102.1 GCA_003645535.1 Gammaproteobacteria bacterium
AGATCGCTGTAGCTATAACGAATCATATTTTTAACCTATTAAACAATTTGTCGCTGGAGAGTAAATTTTGGATACATTCCCCAAAGAAGTTGAATTAAGAAATGGCAATGCCTCTCTGCACCTGATGTCTGCGCAAGATTCAAGCGATATGCTGGCTTTCGCCAAAACCCTGCCCGCCCACGATTTATTGTTCCTGCGCCGGGATATTCTTCAACCGAAAGTGGTTGAATCATGGGTGAAAAAAATTGAAACCGGTGCCAACATCACCATTATCGCTGCCATCGACGGTAACATTGTTGGTTATGGCACGCTTAGCCAGGGTGATATTGACTGGTCTCGCCATGTTGCAGAATTACGCATTATGGTGGGCCCTAATTGCAGAGAAACTGGAATAGGGCGAACTATCGTACGCGAACTTTTTCGACTCGCATTAGTTAAAAATATCGAAAAAATTTATGCCCGCATGACCCTCGATCAAACAGGTGCCCGTAAACTATTTCAGGAGCTGGGCTTCCGCCCCGAAGCTCTGCTTGAGAATGAAGTCAAAGACAGAGAAGGCAAAGTTCACGATGTACTGTCGATGGCCGTCGATGTTGAAACCTTCCTCGCTCGCCGCGATAGTTACGGCCTGAACTAGCGAAACACAATACCTGCTTAGCCAGCAAGGGGCGAAAAACGATTACCCTTGTTGGCTAATGTGCTTATCAACTAATGACCGGCAGCATTATGTGCGACGCATAGCGCTGATCATGATATATTTTCTGCAAAGCCGATACACTTGCTACAGCATCCACCCCAACCTCACCAGTGTTCGGGTTACGGTCATAACGGGGAAAGTCACTGGATGTAATGATGACTCGCAGTCGGTGCCCCGCCTTAAACACCATCGCCGTCGCCAGTAAATTAATGTTCCACTTCACCACTTCATTCGGTTCGAAAGTCTGTCCCGTCTGATGAGCCTGATACGAGGCCCGCAGCACCCCATCGCAAACATTAAACGTCTTGCCGTCAGCGCGAACCTCACACAGTTTAATCATCCAGTCTGTATCTAAAGCAGAAGTACTCGCGTAGATCTCGGCGCTTACCTGCCCGGCCAATTCCAAATCTTCCACCAACACATCCGAAGTATAAACCAGCACATCACGACGACCGAGAATAGGCGATTGATCGAGGGGACCCGGTGTGTATTTGGGCGGCATCAACAGTGTGCCACCACAGGTGGGACAGGGATCTTCCGGATCGTAAACATAACTATCGGGGGACATTTCTAACCGCGGTTTATCTGGTCCGAAGCCGCTCTTACCGCCACTGCCACTGCCACCACCAAGATACCAGGGCGTCGCTGTGGCACGGGCAGGCGGCCATTCCTGTTCATCACGCCAACGATTAATGCCCTGTACAAATACTTTAACCGGCGCTTCCTTATCAATGCCATTTTCCTCGCCCATTAACCAGTGGCTAAACCAACGCAGTTGCAATGTCGTTAGATCTTCTTTTAAGTCCATGAACAAACCGCTACTGCGAAAACCGAAATCAACCTGGCCGACCATATTCATAAACATGCCGTGAGACCAGGGGCCGATAATCAACCGCGTGTTCTTGCGTGCCTGCTCAGTGCCCCCGTGCTTTCATCCCGGCAAAATGCTCCAGGTCAGCACCGAGCAACATGTCGTACCAGCCAGCAATAATTAGCGCGGGTACTTTAACCTGCTCATGACGGCTGTTGAGCAACATGCTATCCGTCCATTCATCAGGCACGGGGTGTTTAAACATTTCATAAAGAAATGGCACAAAACTTTCATCCTCTTTGTGCCCTGCGCTCAAATCAGTGATTGGTCGCTCACACACCAGTTCGGCAAAATCATCATTTGCATCGGCTAGTTCAGTCATGCGTGCCATTAATTCGGGCAGCGCCTTACCAGAGCGAATCAGTGCAGCGGGACCGATTATTCGTAAGGCCCAGGTCATCAAGGTAGAAAGCTGCATAACACCATCTCGCCAGAAATTATTGTGCCAAAAACTGTTAGGCGCAGTGGTCGGTGAAATTGCCCGCAATGCCTCGTGGCCAGATACCGCCCCCAACCAGCTATTGCCGCCCATGTACGACAGACCGTAGCAACCAACAACACCCGCCGACCAGCTCTGCTTCGCCGACCAGTCAACCGTATCAGCACTATCGAGCTCTTCATCGCGATAGGGGAAAAAGACGCCGCCCTCTGAAGCCCAACGACTGCGCACATCCTGGATAACCACCACAAAACCCGCCGCTGCTGCTCTAATGGGATCGAGTGTCGAAGCAGTGATCAGCCACATCTCCTTGTTATAGGGCGTACGTTGCACCAGAACCGGGTATTGCCCTTCATCGGACGGGCGGTAAACATCCGCCCTTAAAATAACGCCATCACGCATAGGGACATCAACATTCTTGTCTACGATCACACTCATTTCTATTCTCCGTTGAACTCGCTACGCTTATAAAAGCCTTAATTTAAGAGATACCTTCAATCATGGGATGGGCAACAATCAGGCGAGGATATCTGGGTGGCCAAAAATAAATTTGGTAAAGTAACCGCTACTGTGGCTGGTCTGGCGATTTTAGTTTTAACGCTACTCGCTAATTATATTATTGCTGCAGAAAATGGACAACTTAAACGAAATGTCGAATCAGCGAATGACAGGCAGATGACTAACACTGACAATAAAAATCTGGTGATCTACTTCTCCCGTTCCGGCAATACCGAACGGATGGCAATGGATATTGCAAAATACTACCAGGCTCAGTTGGTGCACCTGGAAGCAGCGGACTACCGTCCCGGCTTCCTCGGTCTGGTCAATGCAGTAAAAGATTCTCGGTCTAATCGTGCCGAAATCACACCGGAAACTCTCGATTTATCGCCATACCAGACCATCTTTATTGGCTCGCCGATCTGGTGGTATAGCCCCGCACCACCCGCGTGGCAGTTTATCCATAATAATGATTTTACCGATAAAAACGTCGTGCTTTTCACCACCTTCAATAGCAGCTTTAAGCAACAGCACATTGATGAATTTCAGAATCAGGTCGAAGCGAAAGGCGGCAATTTCATCAAGCATATCTATGTAAAACGGGGCCGGATTACACAACAGATTAACGATGAAACCCTGTCCAAAAAGACTCGCGACAAGCTGGATAGATTACAGCTTCAATAGCAAAAGACTCTACACGGCAAGAAATTGGCGAGCATTGATGTCCGTGGTCAATCGGAGTACAAAGATGTTGTCCTAATTAATTAATAAACAATAAAATTTCAAAAATTACGGAGAGAATCATGGGTGATCGATTAAAAGGCAAAGTAGCCATTGTCACGGGTGCTGGCCGCGGTATGGGTCGGGCCGAAGCCATTGCATTGGCAGCAGAGGGCGCCAACGTTGTTGTTAATGATATAGGGGGCGACGTTAGTGGCAAGGGATCGGACCAGAGCCCGGCAGACGATGTCGTCGACGAAATAAAAGCGGCGGGGGGAGATGCCATCGCCAACTACGGCAACGTCACTTCCGTTGCAGATGGCGAAGCCATGGTCCAACAGGCAGTGGACCACTTTGGTGGCCTGGATATTGTCGTAAATAACGCCGGTACACTACGGAATAAAGTTATCTACGAAATGTCAGAAGAGGAATGGGATGACGTCATCGCCGTCCATTTAAAAGGTCATTTCACCGTTACCCGGGCCGCAGCAAAAATTTTCAAACAACAGGGCAGTGGCCGCATTGTTAACACAGCCTCCGAATCCGGCATTGGCGGTTTTCCATCCTCCAACTACGCGGCTGCCAAGGAAGGGATTACCGGATTGACACGTGCGTTGGCACTGGACCTCGGCCCTTGCGGTGTCACCGTCAATGCTATCCGCCCCCGCGCCAATACGCGGATGGCTGAGGTGGTCGACCTGAAAGGCACATTAGACGACGCAACCACCGGCGCTATGGTGCTACCCGAATTCATGCAGGACATTCTGCAAGTCATAGCTGCTCGTCCTGAATCTTTTATTCCTGAATTTGTTGCTCCACTAGTGGTTTTTTTATGTACCGATGCGGCAAGCAATATTAATGGACGGGACTTTATTGTCGGTGCGGGTGAAATCTCGCTGGTCTCACTTCCGGCAAAAGAGCGTTCCATTTTTTCAGCGGGAATGTGGACTCAGGATCAACTTGAGCAGCAGTTTCCTCAAACGCTAGGTGCTGGGCTGAAGAATCCCTACCCGAAATAAGCCTCCGGAAACAGGCCGTATATGACCGAATATTGGCATATACGGCCTGCCCCTAAGGCAAGCCAACCTAACTTAACGTAATAGCTTTGAAGGGTTTAGCCCCCTTGATCTCGAATCCTTTAACTGCACTTGATCCTACAGCTCATATTTCATAAGAGATCAACTAGCCATAAGCGATGCGCAGCTCCGCACCACCACTCACCGGTAAAGTCACCCCAGTGATAAAGCAGACCGCATAGTATTTAAGACCGAAGTCGAAACCCAAGGCGGTCATTTTATCGACCATATTTATGTCAAACGCGGCCGCATAAACCAGCAAATTGCTCCTGATACATTGCAAGAAAAAACCCGAGAACTCCTCAGAGCGCTTCATTTCTAACAGAAGAATATCCCGGGCCAGGATCTAATATCCAAAGGCTAGAAACCTTGAACTCCATACCTGGAAACACTATCTCCAGCCAGGGTAAGTGCTTATGGGACAGGAGTAACTGCTCCCTATATGGACTTACCCGCCAGGCCTGCAGCTTCGATAAAACCAGTTAGTGGGCCAAGGTAATAGTGATCGCCGCCGCTGGGTTGCGCCAGTCCGACTCACTGGGCACCAGATCTCCGTGACCATGAATACCACTGTGTATATGCACCACACCCGCTTCCGGTGTATTACCGTTACTCACTTCCGGCTCACAAGGACCACCAGCAGGAATACTGTCGCATAACTCATCGTTAACCTCGGAACCGGCATCATAACCCGGCGAATAATAAGTCACTGAGCGGTAGGGGTTTTTGGGTACCACCACGCCATTAAGTGCAATAAATCCATCGTTAGTCGGCAACAACATAGATACCAGGCTGATTTGACCATTACGCGGGCCTTCCACAGTCACGGTTACCGATGCACCCGGGCTCAACACATCGCCCGAGTCAGCAGTATCCACCACCCGCGAATCAGCCTCCAGGGCCGTTACAAATGGTGCGATATCACCGCCTTCTGCTACGGCAACCAGCTCCTCACTCGCTGGCTGACCCAGTTCAAACAAACTCACTCCCGGTGTATGGCTCACCACAAGAATGGGTGTAAACAGCGTACCCTCGGTGACATTAGTAATCGTCACCTCATATTGCGCCGCGATTGCCGCAGTGCTGGCAAACACAGATGCCAACGCTATCCCTACAAGTATCTTTTTCATCGCTTATTCTCCTGAGTAAAAAAGTACGGCCCGAACGCAGCATGCGACAGACTCAGGGAACACTCTGACACCAGAGGCTCACATCAAGATCACAAAATAATCACAATTTGATCACAAAGGGAGAGTCGTTATTTCTATTGCTGATTAACAATTTGCATAGCCTCAACCGCCAGCGGTGCGCCTGCATAAGCCATAGCTGTGAGCATCAACTCTTCCAGCTCAACTTTTGTCACACCGTGTCTGATCGCGCCGGGAATATGAATTTCCAGTTCGGCGCCGCGTCCCAATGCCGTCAATATTGAGACCGTCACCAGACTACGATCACGACGAGACAATTGCGGCCGCGCCCAGGCATCACCAAACCCGTGCTTTAAGCCAATATCAGCAATAGGCCCCAACCTGTCCACTATGGAGGCTAACAGTTCCTGGGGATCCGTTGCATCACCCCCGGACAGACGGGCCAGCACCTCGGCGCCAGTAGCCATGCGCTGCTCATCGGTAAACTGCTCCGCCGGTGGCAATGCTTCTTTATCATTCGAAGCCTTTTTACCATTCGCACCGTTGGCCTTAGCCAGAACACTATTGACCGCAGCCATCGCATCCAGGGCGCGTGGAAATCCTGCATAAAGCGACAGGTGCGTCATCACCTCGCGAATTTCCTCTGGAGTTAAGCCATGATTGAGCGCACCCCCCGTATAAAAGGGAAGCTGATTGGTTTGATGCAGGATCGCCAATATCGAGAGCACAATCACACTGCGGTCACGCCCGCTTAATTCTTTCCGCGCCCAAACGTCACCCATTACAAAATCCAGGGCGTAGGATCCCAGTGCGCCGTCGTCGGCAATGATGTGATCGGCCAATGCCGCTGGATTATCCGCGCCAGAAAGCGCCTTTATCGACTCAAGACCTTTATTGCGGCGAATTTCATAGTCCTTTATATCGTCCTGCATACCTTGTCTCCTTCCAGTTTGTTGAACAATTACAGTTGAATAACTATTCCTGTATCGGATAATTTACCCGGGCATAACTAGCCAATACTGGCCCTCACAAGCCGTAAACAATCCGCAGCTCCGAAGAAAAGGCACCCTGCATAAAACGAAAATTGCCATTGCGGCCTGACCAAACAACAGAGCGCCGGTCGTCAGCACAACGGCCATCAAACCGGGGCTCATCATGGTATGGCCAAACAGCACAAAACCACCAGGATGATGCAGCGGCACTTGCAGGCGTTTCTCTTTTTCGATCATTACGCAAACGGTTTCACCTTCGAGCCGCAAATAGGCATCGGGGCTGGTGATATAGAGGGTGTTGAGGTAAACGCTCATGGGGCTTATTCATCCTACATTTGGTAGAGCTGCGCATTCAACTTCTGGACTCTTTGCTGTGCCCTTGATATTTGTGGAGAGCAGGCATTTGTCATTGAACAGCCATTACAGCGCTGGGTTTGCTCGGTTGAGGGAGGCAACTTTTGTTGCTGAAACAGTTCTCGGACGATGACAGGGTGTCGCGGCACGTCGGCAATCAATTCTGGGGTGATAGCAACATTTCGCCGTCGTTTAGACTGGATGTGGTAAATAACTCCGCTGCTAACTTCGAGGCCTTTCATTTCCTGTAAACACACCGCCTGGGCTGACAGTTGCAGATCATCATTTGTCCACTTTTTCTTTTTACCATGTTTGTATCCCACGGGAAAAATCGTGCCATCGAGGTGAAACTCCACCATATCGCAGCGACCGCTAAGCCCTAACTTATCGGACCAAACTGGCAAGGCAAATTCAATACGAATACCCTGCTTGATTTCGTGCAATACCTGATCAACCCGCTCATGCTCATGGGCGCCACACAGGTATGAACATTGTCAGCAAACTGCCTTTCCACGTGCATTAAATAACAGCGCCGAGGGCAATAGGCGTACTGGTTGAGTGCGGAGATCGGGATGATTTCTAGCTCTGCGACGGAAGTCATTTAAGCTGTTTGTGTAGGTTTTGCTTGCCCAGAATACGAATGATTAATACCCGATTCATTTCTATTCGGTAATATATGGAATGAGAGTGGTAAACACAGCGGCGGTATCCGCTGCGGATGTGGTCAACAGCCGCATACCGTTCTGGTTGGTCTGCCAGTTCTTCAAAGCGCTTTTGCATGCCCTGTTGATAATCTATGGCTTGAGCTAAACCGAAGGTATCAATTCCAAAATCAAAGATATTTTCGAAGTCTGCATCAGCAGCTTGAGTTAATTCATTAGGTGCCATTATTACGCCGTTTCTCGATCACCGAATTTATAATGTCATCCGCTGTTCTGTTACTGACTCCGCTTTCCTCGCCCTTGGTGAGCGCCAAACGAATAGCTTCTATTTCGTCTTGCTCTTTACGAGCTTTGCGTATTAAGTCATTTACAACCTCACTACGGCTTGAAAATTCCTCGCTGTCGATCCGTGATTGTATCCAGGCATCATTGGGTGGTGTTATTGAAATACTTGCTCTTGCCATCTTTTCGTCTCCAAAATATCTGATGTAAATATGATGCAATATAGCATCGTATCTACATCAGATCATCTCTATCAGCTAATAATTGTTAGAGGTACTCGCTACACGTATTCACTTAACTCCACACCATTTGGCAGCTGAGTTTTATCAACAGTGACATCGTAATCACTAAAACGGCGTGGTACTTCTCGCTTTTTGGCAACTGAAATAATTTTCCCTCCATCCAGTAATTTAGGAGCAGGGTCGCAACCCAACATTGCCTGGCGTTCGCGTTGTTGTGGATCGCTATCTGTGCCGATATGTTTAAACACATAAAGCTCCCTACAAGACATCATGCCCTTACTGGCGGAACGGTCGTGCTCAGCACAGCGGCCCATCAACCCGGGGCTCATCATGGTGTGGCCAAACAGCACAAAACAGCACAAAACAGCACAAAACAGCACAAAACAGCACAAAACAGCACAAAACAGCCAAGATTATGCAGCGGCACTTGCAAGCATTTCTCTTTTTCAATCGTCACGCAAACTGTCCTGCCTTCAAGACACAGGTAGGCGTCGGGGGTGGTGACGTAGAGCGTATTGAGATAGATACTTATGGGTCCCGCGCAGGGCATGAACGTTGTCGACGCTCAACATGTATTAGATAACAGCTCTGAATCAATACGCTTACTGATTGAGCGCGGGGATAGGGATAACTTCTAACTCGGAGAACTTACTCATGCTACCAAATGCATTCAACAGGGTAGGCAGTGAGCTGTTTGTCGGCCGTGAGCAAAGGGATTGCTTCAGCCATCGCCTGTGCGACCAGCAAGCGATCAAAGGGGTCGCGATGATGCATTGGCAGGTTTTGTAGCTGCGTCGCGTGGTCCATCGAAATGGGTAATTCCAGCAATCCGTTGTTCTCAATGCGACGACGAATAAAGGTGGCCGGCGGTTCGACTAACTTCAACTTCCCTAAGCCATACTTCACCGCAATCTCGAAACCACTCACCGCGCTAAGCAACAGCTCACTGTCGTTATCGAGAAATATTTGTTTTGCGGTGGCTGACAGGCCTGGGTGGTCACTCATTAGCCACAAAAAAGTGTGGGTATCCAGCAGCACCTTCACTGGAAATGTTCCATAAATTCTTCCGGCAGGTCATCGAAACCAGGCAGTATCTCCAGTTGCCCTTTCGCCTCGCCAAGTTGCCTTTTTACCGAGGGTGCTTTGTAGGGTTCAAGACGCGCCACAGGTTTGTTAGCGCGGCAGATCACTACTTCTTCGCCTTTTTCAACCAGGGCGAGCAAGGCCGACAAGTTTGTTTTTGCTTCGTGCATATTGACGATTTTGGTCATGGTTTTTCCAAGTTAGCTAACTTATTAGCTAACTTTAGGCCCGTCTCCTGATTAACGCAAGCTAAATGTGCCCAATTAACTACCTTAACCCTTCAGTAATTGAGCGTAACGATTTTTGGCCGCTTTGCGATCAAAAGTAACTGTGTGACCGCAACCCTTTGCATGGTTCAGATGCTGGATCAGGCAGTCGGCAAAGTCAGCGCTGCCGCTTTGGAATTCTTTAAGTGCAGACCCGACCTCAAATGACACTTCAATTTCAAACTCGGCGGTGATCAACAAGCGTTCGAGCACGTCACAGATCAGTGGTTTTTCATATTGATAAGCGGACTCAAACACCCAAACTAGCTCGCACAGCACAATTGAACTGATCTGGCCAGGTTGCGCGGCAGTGCATTCAGTTTCAATTAATTCGCTGGCCAGCCTTGCTTGAACTGGGTCATCCTGCACGAAATAACGCACCAGAACATTGGTATCGAGCCCAATCATTCGCTCCCTCGTCTACGGATTACCCGATCCATCTCATCAAGCGTCACCGGCTTTCGCGGCTTCGGTAAAAAGCCTTTTAGCTCTTTAACGGAAACAATGACCGGCGTGATTGAGACCTTGCCTTGTTCGTCCACACAAAAATCAAGTTGGTCCCCCGGCTTAACATGGAGGTGGTCTCGTATTTTTTTGGGCAACGTGATTTGGCCCTTAGTAGTGATTTTTGCAAGCATGTCTGCCCCACTATTCCTTACAAATCAGTAAGGAATAATAGCTGCTAATAGCTAACGCTTCCACAATGATTATTCATACGACGTAGTTATTAGAATTCCTGGGGACATAGCTTCAGGTTTGCAAAGGTAAAGGGTTTCGACTCCTATAACCCGTCAACTTTTCATGCTGCGCCACATATCTCAACATGTGGGGCATCAACCAGTTATATATTCCCATAAAGCACAATGTTCAGCTTTCCCGATAAAGGGTCTCAAAATACCAGGTAACACCAGTTTGGATAAATTCATCCAGTCTTTTTATTGCATCTTCGAATTCACTGTTTCTTCTGGTCGTGCATTCCCAGATAACGGCTACTCGCCAGCCGCCTTCTTTCAATTTGCTCAACACGCGCTGATCTCGTTGTTTATTATCTGCAAACTTTTTCTTCCACTTAGCGGAATAGTTTCTATCGGAATACGCAAGGTTGCAGCCATTATGTTGGTGCCAGTAGCAGCCATGAACACATATAGCCACGTTATGACAGGGCAAAACAATGTCAG
>QNFP01000103.1 GCA_003645535.1 Gammaproteobacteria bacterium
GCTTCAACTACCCAACGCACATCAGAAAAATCTCGCCAGATATCGATATTACCCAGGCGGATACTTTGTTTTTTATGCTTTATATGAGCGATGATTTTGGGCACCAGAAATCGCTCGCTCTGACCCACACCGGTATAGTTAAATGGTCTTGTCATTAATATATCAAGGCGATCAGAATAATTTTTAGCTAGCTGCTCCATCGCCCATTTGCTACATCCATAGTGGTTGACCGGGTTAGCTATGCAAGTCTCATCAATACTCGCTTGCTGTTGGCTACCGTATATATTGGCGCTACTGGCTAAAATAATTTTAGTCGGTGGCGTAGCGAGCTCAAGACACGCCTCGAGTATATATGTGGGCCCGAGTGTGTTTACTGCATATACTGAAGCGTCCGCGCCCTCAGGCACAAAACTGATACCCGCCAAATTGATAATATAGTCCGGCTTGATGCTTTTTACTGTTTTGGCGACCTGCTCGGGATCAGTAATATCTACTACAGTGGTTATCACCGTGTAGTTTTTCTGGCGCAGCGCGTCAACCAGGTATCGCCCGGTAAAGCCATCGGCACCCGTTATCCAGACTACAGGTGTTTTAGCCATTTCAAAAAACTTTGCCAGTGGCAATTTTTTCCAGGTCATCGTCGACCATCATCTTGCACAAATCAGCCAGTTTCGTCTGCGGGCGCCAATCGAGCTGACTTTCAGCTTTGCTATAGTCACCTATTAATAGTTCTACTTCGGCTGGACGATAATATTTCGGATCTACCTCCACTAAAAGCTTGCCTGTGTCGGCGTGGTAACCTTTTTCCTGCTCGCCCTTACCTCGCCATTCAATACTTATATCTACGGCAGCAAATGCCAGCTCGACAAACTCCCTGACCGAGCTCGAGTGATTAGTGGCGAGAACAAACGTATCGGGCCTGTCGTGCTGAAGCATACGGTACATGCCATCGACATATTCCTCTGCGTAGCCCCAGTCGCGTTTGGCATCCATATTACCCAACGTTAGCGGTGCTGTATCACCGTGGGCAATGCGAGCGACTTTATCGGTTATTTTGCGGGTGACAAACTCAAGTCCTCGCAAGGGTGACTCGTGATTGAAAAGAATACCCGAGCTGGCAAAAATATCGTAGGACTCGCGGTAATTTACGGTAATCCAGTGGCCATATAACTTTGCCACTCCGTAGGGACTGCGTGGATAAAACGAGGTGTCTTCATGCTGCGGGGTACTTTGCACCTTACCAAACATTTCAGAGGTGCTGGCCTGGTAAAAACGAATGGTTTTATCAACGGTGCGAACTGCTTCAAGCATATTCAACACCCCCACCCCGCTAATTTGAGCAGTCGTAAAGGGTTGCTCAAAAGAAACTCCAACAAAGCTTTGCGCAGCTAGATTATATATTTCATCAGGTTCGGCAAGTTCGAGCAAACGAATACTATTACTCAAATCTGTCAAGTCGTGCTCTAACAGTTGTAAATTTGGATGATGCTGAATATCCAGATGCGCTAACCTGGAAAAGTTGACAGTACTGGTACGACGATAAGTGCCAAATACTGTGTAGCCTTTGGCAAGAAGCAGTTTACTCAGGTAGGCGCCATCCTGACCCGTTATACCTGTTACTAGCGCTCTTTTCACATGATCTCCAAATTTTAATTGTTACCGAAATGAATACCGAAATAATCGCCGAAATAATTACCGATATAGTGGACGAATTATATGAAGACCTATTCGCTCCAATGTTTCTAAACCGGCTTTATTAAACCAGCTTCACTAAACCAGCTTCACTAAACCAGAACCTTCAAACCAGCTCCGTTAATTCAACCACGTTATCCACCATACGCTGGCAGCATTTTCAATCAGCAGCGCCGCCCAGCATGCATTTATCTATTGTCTATTCACCCCATGCAGGACATCGTTCTCTGCCCGGGAACAAGGCTACTGCTATGCAATTACCTCTTTATCTGGCGCATTAATTACCACGTGACCCAATTACCACGTGATTCTCATAGCCGAAGTCGGTTACCAGTCGGCACAAACCAACGAATTCTGAACCTGTGAAACCAGCCACATCGAACCGCAGCTGGTTATCGCAGAAGTAATAGCAATTTTCTGTATGCGCTCTGCCACCGTGAAAACCGACGGTAATGGAATATTTTCCCGGCGCTAGATTCAAAGCCATTCGAAAGGTAAACAGATAGGTTTCACCCTTTTTTACAACGATATCCTGACCAAGCAGCTGTGTATTTACTCCGTATACATCCTGGCCAAAACGATCACGTATCAGTATACCGACACATAAATCGTCAATGTCATTATTTACCCTGGCCGCCAGAGATATTACCGACGTTTCACCAGAAGACATTATGGCGCCTGAAGATTTCTCGCCAGCGATTGCTGCCTCTAGCAACGAAACACCTCCAGTTCCATAGGCCTGCTCATTATCGCTGGAAAACATACGCTCTTCATCATCATCCATGCCGGCGATGGTGCGATTGTAACAATTTACCGCGCCATCGGGCGCACCTTCATAAATCGATTCGCCATTTTCGAGAACTATGGCTTTGTTGCAGACCACTTTGACGGCATTAATATCGTGGGAGACAAATAGTATTACACCTCCCCGATTGCTAATGTCGCGAATAGCTTTTATACATTTTTGCTGAAAGTGCGCGTCACCCACTGCTAGTACCTCATCTACGATCAGGCAGTCGGGCTGAGAGTGGACAGCAATTGAAAAAGCCAGACGCATCACCATGCCAGAAGAATAAATCCGCAGCGGCTCATTTATAAAATCACCCAGCTCGGCAAAGGCGATAATGTCATCGCGCCTGGCATTTATTTCACTGGATGACATGCCGAGTAGCAATCCGTTAATGTAGATATTTTTTATACCATTGAGCGTCATGTCAAAGCCGGTGCCCAGCTCCAGCAATGCAACCAAACGACCATCGAATTGAATTTCACCTTCGTCTGCCATCAAAACCCCGGCAAGGATTTTCAGCAGGGTCGACTTTCCAGCTCCATTTCTACCAATAATACCGAGCACATCGTGGGGTTCCAGGGTAAAGCTAATATTCTTCAGGGCATGGAATGAACGGTGGTATGGGCGGCGCAAAAATACTTCTTTCAACAGGTGAGAGGGCTTATCGTATACTTTAAAGACCTTGTTGATATTCTTCAGCGTGATCACTATATAAAATCCCTGATATCACGCTCAACTCTTTTGAAAAACAGCCTTCCGCAAAACCAGATTGCCATCGAAATCACCAGCAATATCAATAATGGCTGCAGTGTCGGAACTGAGTGATCGATGATCACTTCACGGTAAGCGTTAAGAAACACAGTAAACGGGTTAATAGCCAGGTATGTTTGTATTTTGTCGGGCATTATATCTACGACATAAACAATGGGTGTCAACCAGAACCAGAACTGCATGACTACTGAGACTACCTCGCGTACATCACGAATAAAAACGCCAATGGTAGCTGCACCAAAGCCAATAGCATATGCAAACCCCTGCTGGAGCACATATATAAATGGTATCAGCAGCCAATGTACAGTTATGGGGAAACCAATCAACAACAAAAAGCACAGGAAGAAGAGTATGGATACCAGAAAAATAATCGCTTCTGACAATAAAATATAGACCGGCAGTATTTGCAAATTTATGGCCAGCTTATTAATGAGCGCAGATTTTTCCTGAAAAACATTAGTCGTTCGAATAACTACATTTGAAAAACTGATCCAGCTTAGCAAGCCTGGCACCAAATAGATGCTGTAGGAATATTGTGAAAACTCCTGGCCAAACTGGGCGAGTCGCGCACCCATAATGAGGGAAAACACCATGGTGAATATTATGATATTGACAAGGGGCAATAACAAAAGCCAGGCCCAGCCGAGCATAGACGAGGAATACCGATCGAGAAGATCCTGCTCTGCAAATTTAATCAGTAGCGCAATATTCATGATGACTCAAATTCAGGCCCAATATAAAATCTCTTTCGTGTGGAGTAAGTTCGTGTGGAATAAGTTGTTGTGGATATAAGTTACTGTCCATGAGTTACGGGCCATGAATTACTGTGTATGAGTTACGGGCCATGAATTACTGGCCACGAACAGCCTGAGCTGTTTGTATCATCCTGTCAGCAGATACCTGCCAGTCAAAACGATTCGCTATAGTTTTTTTAGCATGCATCTCCACATCTCCAGCACGCTTACTTTTACTTTCAGTATGCATGCTTCTATCTCTGCTGGTACATTTTTCAAGAGTTACGAGCAAACCATTTGCGATACTGTCAATGTCTTCGGGGTTGATCAGTTCAGCTCGCCCCCCAGCCACCTCCGGCATACTCGCGCGGTCGGAAGTAATCACCGGTATACCGCTGGCTAAAGCTTCGGCTACAGGCATACCAAAACCTTCGTAAAATGACACATAAGCCAGTGCGCTGGCACCCTGGTAAATCAACGGCAGGTGATCCTGCGCTACATAGCCGAGGCTATATATTTCACCGCGAGCAACCTGTGACGCGATCAGTTTATCTATATTGCTATGCTGCCAGCCTTTGCAACCCACTAGTACTAACGGAAAATTTTTGCGGAGCATTGTGGGCAACTTCAGGTAAGCATGCAACAAACCCGCTATATTTTTTCGCGGCTCTAATGTGCCAACAGCAAGAAGATAGTTTTGCGGGATATTATAGTGCTTTGCCACCCTGGCAATTTCCTCGGGCGAGTAAGTCTGTAAATATTCTTCTGACACACCTGGGTATATAACAGAAATCTGGGCAGCGGGCACTCCATAGACTCGCTGTATCTCCGTTTTGCTGAACTCGGATACGGTAATCAGCCGGTCTGCATTCTTTACCGTATATTCGACCTTTGCGGCAAACCAGCGCACACGTCCTGCAGGGTGAAACTGGCGATATCGCACATGAGAAAGGTCATATATGGTCGCTATAACCGGGTTGTCCACTTTGTACATGGTATAACCTGATTCCCAGTAAATGTACTCCGGTTTGTCTGCAAAAAAATGCTGAACATTTCTTTGCAGTAAATTTGTGGCTATATTGCGCGAAAATGGAACACGCTTAATTGATTCACGGACCAGTGTGTACAGTGATTGACCGACCTTCCCTGCTCCCCCTGACACAGAATTTTTATTATTTAAAGTATTCTCTAGAAGGGTGCGAAGAGAGGTTCTGTCAAAGTGGTGGAAGCCACTAAAGCCAACAATATCCTCAACATCGGAATGGTCGAGTAAACGCGCAACAATCTCTCTTGTGTAGTGACCAATTCCCGTTAGATGAGGTTTTAGCAGCGGCGAAATATTGACCAGTAACTTCACCCTGGAGCACCACCAACAAGCTTCTGGGTAGCCCGGTGACTATGGCGTGCGACCTCAAAACCTTCTTGCATATTTATATACAATCAGTGGTTCCATAACTATGAGAGGGTTTAGTTTTGGGGAATCAGGGTCTACTAATTGGTCAGAAACCGGTGATTAATAAATTCTAGTTCCTGCAGATCGACCATACCGCTGACCATAAATAACTGCGCTCGACTCCTTACGTAGTCATATTTAGCAATATTTACATCACGTTGGGTTTGGGATTCATTTCTCTGGGCGTCCAGGACATCGGCGGAGGTAACGGTTCCATATTTAAAACCTTCTTCCATGGCCTGAAATGATTTTTCTGCCGACTCCAAAGCCTTTAACGATGCAACAATACGCCTGATACTTGCATTTGCCTTAAGCAAAGCTTCTTTTGCAGTTTTATCCAGCCTTCTTAACTCCAGATCATATTCGAGCCTTGCTTTTTCATATCTATGCACGGCCTCGCTAATCTTTGCTGAATTCACACCACTGGTAAATATTGGCAGATTGACGGTGACACCGATGACTTCAGTTGTGGTGGTCGGCCGTGGCGAATTTTCAAAACCAATATCACTCTTCTGGTGGCTGAGTTGCAGGTCTACCACCGGATAGCGGATAGCTTTTTGTTCTTTTAATACCTGTCTCTGGACTTCCATTGCCTTTCTTAAACTTTGTAAGGTTGGATTTTTTTGCCTGACTATCTCCAGCCACTCGCTAAAGGGAGTATCAATGCTTTCTACATCAATACTCTCCCTGAGAGGAGCCAGCTCGCCGATCGGCTCGCCGGTTAACTCCTGTAACTCATCCCTTGCTACTTCTACACTGGTTGCTAAGCTCACCTCATCGGCATTCAGCCTGTCCAGGCGAGCCTGCACTTCCAGCACCTCGGTGATACTAGCCAGCCTTTTGCTATATAGCCGTTCGACCTGTTCAAGTAAGCGGGCAGTTGCGGTAATTTCATAGGCAATCACGTTTAGATCATCTTCAGCCTGAAGAACATTGAAATATCGTTCGATGACATCGAGGATCAATTTCTGATACGCATCGACTCGTTCTGCTTTGTACTGGCCAGCCAACTCCTTCCTGCCGCGCCACTGATGGTACCTGGAAAAATTTATAAGCGGCTGCGATAAAGAAACACTGTATCTCTCCCCTGAAAAGCTTTCCGTGCCACCAGCAACGCCGATACTGCTGTCTTTCTCCAGATCCTGGCTGCTCTCAGTGAACGACGCGGCACTTGAAATTTGCGGTAATAAATTACCTATTGCCTGCTTTTCCAGTGCCTCGCCAATATCGACCTGTACATTTGCTAACTTGATGCGCGGGTCGCCAGACAAAGCATCCTGATAAATACTAAGCAGGTTGTCTGACAATGCCGGCATGGCAAGCAGACAAAACAACAACAAAACCGTACGGGGCAGGGCCATCCTCATTTACTCTTCGGTCAAAGACCGGGCGAACACATTAGTAGCGGGCTGAATGATATATTCCAGTAGTGTTCTTTCCCCGGTTTTAATCACCACCTCTGCGGGCATACCGGGAACCAGAACAAGATTATCCAGAGCATCTCGTCCCTTCTGGGTGATCTCTACCCGAGCAAGGTAATAGGAGGTACCCGTTTGTTCATCCACAAGGCTATCTGCGGAAATACTGACAAGCTCGCCTTCAATTACCGGTGTAGTAGCCCTTTTAAAAGCACTAAAGCGGATGTCGGCTTTATCGCCAATGGACACCCTGTCAATATCCACTGGTATGAGTTTCGCCTCTATGACAAGTTCCTCGTTATCTGGCACCACGTCCAGTAATGACTCGCCCGGCTTAATAACTCCGCCTATCGTGTGCATACTAAGCCCTAAAATCTTGCCTCCTACCGGGGCTACGATTACCGACCTTGCCACTCTATCGAGTGAAATCGTGCGTTTTTCTTTTACATCAAACAGGGTCGCTCGTACTCTCCCCAGCTCATCGATAACTTCGGTTTGAAACTTCATATCTTTCTGTACTATTTGCAACTTAGCTTCCGCTATTTTGAGCTTTGCTTCCTCTATAGAGGCTCGATGCCCGACTATTTCACCTTCAGTGCGTGTCATACTTCGTTTAACGTCGGTCAAGCGTCTTTTATCGACAAACCCGTCGGCCAACAGCTCTTCCAGATCGCTAATTTCTCCAACGTAGGATTCAATTAGCTCGGCTTTACTTTTTATTAACGAGCCAAGACCACCAATCTGGGAGTTTAGTTGTTTGATTTGCTGCTCTAAAACTTTCACCTCCCCCTGTCTGTCCAAAAGCCGGGCTTTAAATAAAGTAATTTCATTAGTCTTTGCTTCGACCGCCCTTTGATCCTGCTCACTATCTAGCTGTGGCGAAAATTGCAGGTCTGGTAAGCCATCCCTCTCTGCCACCAGTCGACCTTCCATTGCCGCGAGACTAAAATACTGACCTCTCAATATTTCTAGCTCAGACCCTAATTCGGTGGTATCAAGCACCAGGAGCTGCTTGCCTTTTTCTACATGCTGGCCATCTCTAACAAATATCTGCTTAACAATGCCTCCCTCCAGATGTTGTACTGTTCTTCGATAATTTTTGACGGTGACAGTACCCGGGGCAATCGATGCGCTATCCAGTGGCGCAAACGCTGCCCATACACCGAATAGTCCAAACGTTATCAACAGTACTATCGTTCCAAACCGCCGTGCAAAACTGTCGGAAACGTCTGGCTCGCCGCCGTCGCCCAACATCTCCTGCTCAGCTGTTTCCTCATCTGGATTCTCATCCGGATTTGCAGATGATTTACCCAACTGTCGCTGGACGGCGTTTTTTATCCTTGTAAATAAATGATCAGACATCGCTATCACAACCCTTCACTAAACACCGGCGTGACACCGGGATTTGCGACCGCTACCTGTTTCGATGTCTGACTGGCCTGCATCTGCGCCATTATTTCATCTCGCGGGCCAAAACCAACCACTACCCCGTCTTTCATTAACATTAGCTTATCCACCCTGGAGAGGATATTTATTCTGTGGGTAATCACCAGGGTCGTACAGTTGCGCTGCTTTAAAACTACCAGCGCCTGAGCCAAAGCACTTTCACCGGCTTCATCAAGATTAGAGTTCGGCTCATCGAGCACCACCAAAGAAGGCTCTCCATACAAAGCCCTCGCCAGACCAAGTCGCTGTCTTTGACCACCAGACAAAACGCTACCACCTATACCAATCACAGTATCGTACCCATTGGACAGATGCAGGATCATTTCGTGAACACCGGCCTGTTTAGCCGCAGCAACTACCTTTTCAGCATCGACGTCGCCAAATCTTGCTATATTTTCGCTCACAGTCCCATCAAAAAGCTCAATATCCTGGGGCAGGTAGCCCAGGGATGGCCCCACCTCTTCCCGATCGATGGTAAATGCTTCGGCCCCATCAAGGCGGATGACCCCGCCCGCTGTTGGCCAAATCCCCAACATTCCCCGGACTAACGAAGATTTCCCGGCCGCACTGGGTCCAATTATTCCTACCACATCCCCAGGAACGATATGAAAACTTGCATTCTGCACTGCAACAATTTTGGAGCCCGGAGGGGTAATCATCGCCCTGTCAGCGACAATATCTCCGCTTAATGCCGGCAAAGCCATTCTTTCCGCATCTTCCGGTGTTTTCTGAAGTACTTCATCAAGCCTTGCGTATTGAGTTCTTGCGGTAACAAAGCCCTTCCATGCCCCTATCATTTGATCAATAGGAGCTAGCGCTCTGCCGAGTAATATTGACCCTGCAATCATCAATCCAGGAGATATTTCCTCATTAATAGCCAAATAAGCGCCTAGCCCGAGGGTCAGCGACTGGATGGTAATACGCAGCGACTTTGAAATAGCAGCAAACATTCCCTGCTTGTCATTCGCCAAACCCTGCAAATAAAGTACATTATTATTCTTGACCGCCCATCTATCGCGGATAGCACCAAGCATACCCATAGACTCTATGACTTCTGCGTTTCTAAGGTTTGTAGTTACATAGTTTCCCGCGACCATTTGCTCCCTATTTGAGCGATTAAACAAACCCCTGGTGGCCCTTTCATTGGCAATTGCCATCAAGCTCAAGACGATCACACTGACCAGACCCACCAGTCCAAATAAAGGATGAAAAAAGTACATCACCAACAAATATATGGGAATCCATGGACTATCAAAAAAAGCAAACAGCCCGTTACTACTCAGAAACTGCCGCAACCCGGCTAAGTCATTCAAGGGCTGCGAAGACGCTGCACCGCCACCGGAAAACAAGGCTTGCTTAAATCCCGCGTTGAACAATCGTCCACTCAGTAAAGTATCAATTTTGGTACCCTGCCGAACTAATATCCGCGATCGAACCCACTCTAATGAGCCCATGGTAGCCATCAACATAAGGAAAATCATGGTCAACACAATCAGCGTACTGACACTGCCGCTAGCTACTACCCTATCGTAGATTTGCAGCATGTAGAACGCGGGAGCCAGCATAAGGAAATTGACAAAAAGACTAAAAACACCTGCTGACACAAATGAGGATTTACAGGCTTCTAATGTTTTTTGCAGATCGGTTTTAGGTTCTGAATCCACGATTTAATCTTACCCTTAAGACCTTAAAATTAGTAACGTTTACCACCTCAAATCAAGGTCTGTACCGCCTTAACTGGATTTGGTTTTTATTAATATCTCGTCGCTCGATGAAAAAACGGACTCAGTTCATCTTGCCGATGCCCCTTACCTCATTGACACGGAGCAACATACTCACTCAATGCAGCATGGAACTCCTGACAGTTGAGTTGGCAAAGATAGCCGCCTGGTTCACGGCTGTTGTTTAGCTCAAGGCTGTTATCCCGCGCTGGTGTACCCTGCGCAGACTCAAGGCTGTTACCCTGTGCAGGCTCAAGGCTGTTACCC
>QNFP01000104.1 GCA_003645535.1 Gammaproteobacteria bacterium
CTTGCCATCCAACTGCACCTCAATGCACTTGCCTTCAGTTTCAAAAATCAGTATTTCGTTGGACATAAACTATTCCTTGTTTGATTTGCCTTAAGACCCGTTTTGTTAGGCCAACGGTGCCAACTCAGGAAAATACCACGGCTCAGCGTGCTCAGGTATCTCCCAACGCAAGGGCGATTTACTGCTGGTCTCGCTCAACAAACCTTCGGCTTTTAACTGGCTTAATAAGCGTCGCGCACTTCTTACCGGCATGGCGCATAACTCCAGCGCCTGTGCTCGTTCGAGCTCACCATTTACAAAAGCACTATAGAGCACCAGGGCCGTCGCTGGTTTAAGCGTGTCACTCATCCCCAAAACTCGGTAGTCATTACGCGCCTGAACATAAGCGCTCATGCGTTTTCGTAGCTCATTCACCTTGAGCAAGCCCCTGGTATAAGCCACCTGACCCAGAGCCGTATCGAGCATGTAATCACAAAAACTGAGCAAGCCTTTTTCACTTAACCCACCACGGCCATCGTGATCGCCCTGACGGGGGCTATCGGCCCCGGCCAGCAAGGCCTTATATTGGCTGGCGGTTTTTGCCAAACCCCGACTTAAACTCCAGGCTCCGCAACTGTCCAACCCCACTGCCTTAAGTGCTGCGTCGGTGAACAGACGTCCAACCCGGCCATTGCCATCCATAAAAGGGTGAACCCAGGCAAAGCGATGGTGGGCAGCCATAATCGCCACCAGCTTACGGTCGCCTTTAAAACGGCTCGGGTGGTAGGTTTCACAAAAACGCGCCATCAGCGCCGGTAAATCCTGCGGCTCGGGCGGCACATGTTGCCCCACCAAAACCCCGCGCGTGCGCCACTGGCCAGGCACAATCTGATCCACCTTGTTGCCCTGCTCATCCTTAATCCACCACAGTCTTTCAGGGATACGCTGATAAAACTGTTGATGTAGCTCTAAGAAAAAGTCGGGTTGAAACAGCGCATCAAGGCTCAGGTTTTGTTCATAACACCACTGCTGCACCGCCATATGTGCCAGGGATTCCCGCTGTAAATCCCGCTTAGCCCCATTGCTACTGTAATCGCCCCGCTGCGCCGCCCTGATCTCTGCCGGGCGCATTGCATTACCCTCAATCAAATTAGAGTAATAGGAGTTAATCACCCGCATGTAACGCTCAAGGGTGGCCAGGGTTATGGGTGATAGCTGAGCAGCCAAAGCACTCGCCGCCACACTTAATGCCACCGCCTTATCCGGCAGATCAGATTCAGCCAGAGATTGATCACCCGGTATAAAAGGTGCCACCGCCATGATTGAAGTCGCCACCAGTCATCCTTACCTGTCTGCTCACAAGCCACTGTTACAGCCAGCACAAAAGGCCTGATTATGGCCGCTTTCAATAAGCTATATCACATTGTTTTTATTATCTTTTGATCTTCATTAAAATAGTTTATCATAATATTTGGCCGCTTTATTGGCCGTTTTGACAAACACAAAGCAGTAGCACTAGGTAGCACCATGCCTTGATTAACTGCGCTCATCTCGCGGCTGAAGGCATTGCCCTGCGCTATGTCGCCGGGAGTTTGAGGTAGACCTGTAGCCTGGAGTCTCTTTTGCCGACCATCATCACCATCGAGACAACGTTTTTAACGCGCTTGAATGCGGTATACAGCTTGAGGTCTTTACGTTGCACCTCGTCCCCCAGCCGCTCGGCAAAGCGACAGAACTCGTCAAATAAGGCCCGCAATTCAGAATAACGGGGGGCATTGCATTGCATTGCACATTTTAATCCCGAAATTAAAGGGAAGCGTCCCCTTTATTCTCCCTTGCTCGCATAGTTGGCCCTGGGCTCCGCTACTTTATTACCCGATTGCTGCGCTGCAATGACGGTTGCTTTAACCGTTGCCCGCACCGCATGAAACTGGTGATAACCCGCAATCTTCTTAATGGTCTGGCCGTCGTCCTCTTCAAACAACACAAAATGGCGGATGTAATCTAAAAACAGTGCAGGCTCAAAAAACCCTTTCACCAGGGTTTCTAAAAAATACTCAAAATGGGGCTTGTCATCTTCACTGCTCACTGTGCGCCAGGGGAAAAACCGCTCCTTATTCGCCGTTAACGACCCCACCCGCGCATCCAGGCCATCACTGATCACTAGCGCTTCGTTAAACATAAACAGCTCGGGGAGCTCTTCTTTATAAGTCTGCAACTGCTGGAAAGCCGACCAGATGTCGGCATTGTTATCCGCCGGGTTTTTCAGCTCCAACACTGCCAGCGGCAAGCCGTTAACAAACACCATCACATCCGGGCGGCGATTACCTTTGCTGCCGGTAATGGTGTATTGATTCACCACCAAAAACTGATTGTTGGCATCATTGAAAAAATCGATCAACTTCACATAATCGGTTTTCTCTTTACCAGCGGAGTCCTTGTACTCAACCTTCACCCCCTCCAGTAACAAGCGATGAAAGGCTTTGTTGTTTTTGATCAGCACTGGGTATTCCGGCCTGGTGAGCTGCCGAGCCACCTGCTCCAGAGTCAATATCGGAATCTGAGGGTTAATCACCTCCAGCTGGGCCAGCAACCGGTCGTGCAGCAGGATCTGCCGATAGTCGGTTCGTTCAGCGGCTGGCTCGCCGGGGGCAATATCGTAGCCACAGATGTAGTCGTAACCGATGGATTGAAACCAGTCGAGGCAGAGTTGCTCTAGTTGGTCTTCTGTGATCATTTTCCCGGTCCCCACAAAGCCTGAATAGGCACTGCCTTTAAGCCATCACCAAACGATAGCGTTCGCTCCCCGTCATAAAGCAGATAACCACCGACTACTTTATCGGGGTGTTGAGACTGAAACCGCCTCATGCCTTTAAAGTCCGACTCACTAACCGACGCCGCAAGTTTCACTTCAATGCCGATCAGACTCCCCGCTTCGTTCTGCACAACTAAATCGACTTCATATTGATCTTTGTCGCGGTAGTGAAAAAACTGCAATTCTTCACCATACCAATCTGCCTGCTTACGTAATTCACCGTAAACAAAGGTTTCTAAAACAGGTCCCATCAAGGTTCTATTTTTCATCAGCTGAGCTTTATTGGTTTTCAACAAAGCACAGAGCAAGCCCGTGTCAGCGATATGCATCTTAGGTGTCTTAATCAGCCGCTTGTTGCGATTGCTAAACCAGGGCGGTAGCGTCTCAATCAAAAATAGCTGCTTCAGCAAATCCAGATAACGTCGGGTGGTTTTAACATCAAAACCCAGACCACGATTGATCTCTGCAACATTAAACAAACTCGCCGTATGGTTAGCTGCTTTTTGTAACAGCGCCGGTATCTCATCGGCATAGTGCATATTGGCGAACTCGGCAATGTCCTTTTGCACCATTACCTTCAAGTAATTGGCATACCAGGCCCGTTGCCGTTTTGTATCAGTTCGCTGCAACGGCTCAGGAAACCCACCCGCCGCCACGCAATCAAACAGTAACTCCCCCAGGCGGGCCTTGAAATTTGCGTTAATCCTGCCTGCAAAAGCATCAGCGAAAAACCCGGCGCGACTACCTTCAATTTCGCAGCGAGATAACGGCCTTAACTTCACCACCTCCACCCGCCCCGCCAGCGATTCCGTCAACCTCGGCATCGCCAGAATATTCGCCGATCCGGTGAGCAAAAACCGCCCCGGTGTACGTTGCTGATCAACTGCTCGCTTAATGCTGGGAAACAATTCCGGTACTCGCTGGATTTCATCCAGAACAGAGTTGCCCGGCAGCCCATCAATAAACCCCCAAGGATCGTTCCTGGCGGCAGCTAACTCGGTGTCGTCATCAAAGGTAACGTAGTGATACCGATCACCGACCAGCTCCTGGGCGAGCGTGGTTTTGCCCGCCTGTCTGGGCCCATGAATAAGCACCACCGGCGTATCCAAAAGCGCCGCCTCAAGCTGGGGTTTGATGTAACGACTGTAGTGCATGCGATGACCTCCTCCGGGTTTCGCCCAATCTGGAATAAAAACCCGTCCTATAGGGAAAACTATACCGTCCAATCAGGAATATTCAACCGTCCAATCGGGAATATTAAACAGGGGCCATTAAAAAAACCTCGCTAAAGATACTCTCAATCGGTTTTTGGTAACTGCCCCTGCATCCCAGGAGTTGAGTTGGCGCCAACTAAACTCAAAAACTCATGCAGGTAACCTTTTGATTTAGCCATCTGTACGACGCGTAGGGATTTTTCATTCTGTTCTTTAGCCAGACAGATACCCACATAACCACCATTGCTGGACCGGGCCAACAAATGCCCTGCCAGCGAAGCCGGGGATTTATTGTCTCTCAACTGCTCAGCAACCCTATATAGACCAGCCAGCCATCGTTGCGCTTGCTCGCCGAAATCCGTTAACAGATCGGCCACCATCTCATGAACACGCGGCATTGATAGCAGCCGTTGCGCCAGGAAAATCAAAATCGCATTGCCCTGGTTATGGACTTCATGCTCATCCAAAGTCGACGACAACGACAACGCTGGGGAGACTTGTTTGCCGGTAACAAAAACTAGCCAGGTAGCATATGCCAATAATTGGCCATATTCCTCAATCGCCTCCAGGCAATCATTCTCATCTACAACCAGCTTTTGCTTCTCGTTAAAAAAGTCGCTAAACAGGAGTTGTTCCAATTCCCCCAAAGTTTCCTCTGCCACACAAGGTACGGTTTGAGTCTCGCTTAACCGATAACCATAGAGCTGATGAACAAGGCTGATACAGACTAAAACGTGGGGCGATAAAGCAATCTTTTCCTCACCCGAGCGTCGTCCACCCACCATCTTGCGGATGTTCCTTACCAGTGCTTTGCAGCGGCGCTGGCAGTAGAACGCCACCTCATCGCTGTTTGAGATCACCGCGGTGGTGATAGCCGGTGGCCCGCTCTCATCATCGCTATCGATAAGTTCTTCTTCGTTGCGCCCTTGGTCATCTTCGCCAAAAGCAGTGTTGCTCAAGCCAGCACGATCTCGGGTTGCCTGTATCACCGCATCCAGCATCTGCGCCAGATCGCCCCGCGCAGCCCGCAGCCTGGGTCCAGATGAGCTAGTCACCGGGCCTTCCAGTTCAACAATCAGGCTGCCACCATCTTCACTGTCCGCTGTTATTTTCGGCTCCCTACTGCTGTGGCCCCTTAAAGCGGCTGTCGGATCGGCGTTATTTTTTAATATTTTTTCGAGGCAGGTGAACAGCATCTTCATATCTGGTGACGAGCTTTGCAAAGCACCCAAAGCCAGCTTAAATTTCTGCTGATCCCCGGTGAGCGTTCGCTCACGTAAGGGCGCTAAGGCGTGCAGCAATAGCGCCTGGAGCGGGCCGTCTTGCCGCTGGAGCATGAGCACACGGCCTTCCCGCAAATCGGCCTGCTTCAAATTCCACAGACCATTTACCGGCTGCAACGCCAGCATTTCACGACGCTCCAGTGGCAACTCGTACCAGATTTTCAGCTGTTCCGTAGACGGTATATCGAGCGGCAGATACTCACCCTGCTCGAATGGCACCAACAGTAAACCACCGCGGCCTGTAGCCGGTGACTCAGCAGTGGTAACACTCCAGGGCTTAATCGTCTCGACCCGTTTACAGTGCGCTAACCCATCCAGTTCGAGTGCAGTTGTTGCCTGTTCAGCACCTTCCCCCAGCAACACCAGCACCGCCTCCGCATTCTTGCTAGCACCTTCCGCCAGCCATGCAGGTGCACTCAGGTTGGCGCTGCCAGAAATCAAAATAGACCCAGTCTCGGCCTTTATCCATATCCACTTGGCGTGCTGATATTGATTAGCCGCCTTTTGATCATCCTCTTGCGCTCGCGACTCATTGTCCAAAGCGGGGAAGCTAGTCAGGTCGACCACTGTAAATCGTGGGTCTTCAGCCAGCGCCACCGGGGCGCGTTAACCTGGTCCGGTTGTATGCCAATCAGCGGTGGACTATTACTCCGTTGTTCCAGTACGGATAAGAAAGCCAGCTTCTGGTCAAAAAATGGCGCGCTCGCTACAACCTGGTCGATGGCAGTGGGTAATATGGGTTGAACCTGCTGCCAAAGGGGTGGCGTGGCAGCGCTACTGAACAAAAACCTGGCCTCAGCAGCCGTGTTATTAGTAGCTAGCGCCTTCTCCAACCAGGGGCAGAGGCTCAGGGTTTTATCCAGTCCCTCCGCGATGGATGCGGGCACCGCCGCCCCGTAATCGGCCAACCAACTTTGAAAGCCGCGAAAAGCCTCAGCAAATAACCCAGCCTGCTCCGGCTGGTCCCGGCCATACCGCACCACATTGGTAATTTCCAGATTCTGACCAAACCCCGACAGCGTCAGGTTGTGACTACCCACCGCCATTAACCCCTTGTTCTTGCCCAGTAGCAGCAGCACCTTGGGGTGAAATGCGCCGTTACAGACCATCGGCAGCAGTGAATACTGAAACCCCAGCTTTTGCGGCGCGCGATTGGCCAGCGCCTGCTGGCACATGCCCGCATCAACAAACAGCAGATGGTGTCGCACCCCGGCCGTCGACATCCGCCGCAGCATGACATCTTCATAAAAACCAAAATCCAGGCTAAATGTCGACACCAGGCAGGCTTCGTATCCACCCTCTTTAAGCACATCAAACAGAGACAGCCGTCCGCTCATGATAGCCACTGGGTCAAGTCAACATCCCCAACCTCTAAGCGACCATCTGATTTGCTCAGCGCGCCAATGTCCTGCAGCACTCGCATTGTCTGCACAAATCTCGGTGAGGTCTCAGCCACCAACGGAATCTGATTCAACCTAAGTCCAGTTTCCGTCAGTCGAAAACGAAACGTATCTTGCCCCTGAGCAGCAAGTTTTCGCAGCGCCACCCGCTGATGCGTGTCCAGGCAATACTCTTTGGTCAGCAGCGCCAGCGCTGCTGCCACCGGCATTTCAGCAATGGGTCCAGCTAAATCACGGCGAAACCTGTCGAGGTTAATGGGGTAATTGCTCTCCAAAAAATGGGGCCGAAATTGCACCGCCCCATAATCAGCCTCATTCTCTGGGCGCAGCCAAAGCGCAGCTAGAATTTTGAGTGACAGGGCGGTAATTGTCGCCGCATCTCCCGACCCGTTACACAATTCAACCAGCCGTTCCAGTACCACCATTTCGTGGCCGGGGTCTGCCCAGTCATCAAATACTGGCAGTTCGTCGGCTTGCTGATTCAATAGTTGCTGTAAAGAGAGAGGCTCATCGGGCAAAACCTGGCTACCCGGCCCCTGTTGCCAAAACCATTCGCTCAACGCCGCACTACTCGGGAACGGGCTGCCCAGGCCGGGCAAATCAACACAGCGCAGTAGTGCATTAAATAGTCCCTGCACCGCGATAGAGAAACACTCATGACGCTGATAGGTTTGCCACTGCCTGGCTATCGGCACCAAATCAGCGGGGGTGGATAGCGCCCGCTTACCTGCCCCACACTGTGTGTAGGCCAACTTACGAAATAGCCGAACGTCGAGGCTCTCACCTTCATTCACAGCCTCACGCACCAGCCACTGTAGCCAAACCAGCGACCGACTACGCACCTCAACCTGATCCGAATTCTCACCAGTTTGGGCCACAGCCCCGCTGATATCACCGGTTGCATTGCCCCGGATCATCAGCCCCAGTAAGACCTGCTTTTCGGTAAGGTTCGCCCCGATTCCGCAGGGGCAAAACCCGTGCAGCGCATCGAGATCCACAACAGAAATCCTGTCGGCTGCCAACAGCGCCATAAACTGCTCACCCGGCACCCCGCCATCAAACGCCTCAGCCAGGGCCACGCCAGTGGGCTTAACCAGTTTTGCCGAACTCGCACTATCACCGGTCAGTAGCCCCAGCAGAGACAGCACACCAAAATAATACTGACCCAAACCACCATGAAGGTTCTTAAAATAACGGCCAGCCCGATCCGAGTCACCATGAGCATAGTCAGAGAGCGTCACCACAGTGCCTTCGGTCAACTCCCGCACAACCGCAGACAGCGTATTGGAGCCCACCACGGCAGCACCGTGGTCGTCCGAGCTGTCTGCACTTACTACCCCGTGACGAAAGGCGATAAGCCCAAACAGACAATCCGCTCTTCGCAGCATCGGCTGCCATTGGTCGTGATGCTGCCAGCCCCGCTGCTCAAACTGCCAGAACAACCAGGGGTAAAACGAGTAATAGCGCGCTCGATCGGTAACATTGGTAATGCCTGGCAACAACTGGCCGTAAATTTCAATGCCCGGTGCCTGCACCCCCAGATGATCAAGGCCACCGATTTCCTGGGGTGGCTTAACCCAGGCAGTTTCAATGGCCGGCGACCCTGCCGCCTCAGCGCTAGTCTCGACCATCACTAAACCCTATAAACAGTTGCACGCTGGTTATGCTGCTTGACTACTGCGGAATTTAAACTTCATGCTACTACTGCTGAGTGGGCTAGTCGGTTGTCAGCAATGAGTTCACCGGAAAGGAGTTTTGGTAATAACGAATCTCTTAATAAGGACAGTTTTTCAGCTTCAATATCACCACACTTGATTTTTTCAAAAAAAGGCATTGCCACCTTTTCGAATTCATTAAGTAATTCTTTATTGGGGATAAAGCAAAGCAGCGTGTGAACAAAATTTCTATTTAAGCTTGGAACTGCTGAGCCAGAATTAATTGCATTTAAATCACAGCCTAAAAGATAGAAATAGGTGTAATATGGCCCGCATTTTTTAAACTCACGCACATACAATGTGGTATTCAAAGGCCAATACTTTTCCAAAGACAAATAAACATTACCTATGACCCCGCTTCTCCCAGTAATAATTCCTGGAGGCTCCATTTTAAATTCAGCGTGTTGCCCATGATAGCCACCTGCTGCGAAGACAGGGTAATCTCCGTCTTTTCTATCTTTTTTTGGCAAATCAAAACCACGGTGTAATTCAAACAAATCACCTACCATAGCTACCTCCCACCCCTCCGGCACCTCACCCAACTCAGAATCAACCAGCGAATCAGGAAATAAAGCAGCGGTGGCTTTGAGTTGTTCTAGTATCTCTGGGCTGGCCGCTCCTGCGCTTTCGGCAACTGTTCCTGACCTTGCTCTACCTCCTGCATCCATGCAGTCGCCTGCGCCCGCGGCATTTGTACATCCTTGTACATCAAGTTGATCTAGGGAACCTCTGATCAACCTGGCACTTTAACGGGTTCACAAAATATTCGCGTGCTGCGGCCATTAATATGACAATGCTTCGGCCATTTTACGTCTGTTATCCGCCTTTTGGCGGATAACAGACGTGCCTTCCCTATGTCAGCAAATATTTCTTAGCCACCATAAGATTCGTAAACCCTGCCAATAAGTGCAATCGATTCGTGTTTTTCGCGAGTCCTCGATAACGCACCTTGTCGTAACCGAACACTCTCTTGATATAGCGGAAGGGGTGTTCAACCTTGGCGCGTATCTGCGCCTTGGTGAATTCGCTTTTAGCGGCATCGCTGTTCTTACCTAGCAAACGGCGCTTGCCAGGACGCATCGCAATAAACCAATCGACCTGGCGATGTTGATGTTCCTTACGCTTATCAATACCCAGGTAGCCAGCGTCACCCCAAACGCATTCTTCCTGGCCATGAAGGAGCTTATCCGCCTGTGTTATGTCGTGGACATTGGCGGGTGTTGTGGCGATGTTATGAATCAGCCCCAGAGTATCGTCAACACCGATATGCATTTTCATACCAAAATGCCAGGTATTGCCCTTTTTTGTCTGATGCATGTCGGGGTCACGCTGGCGGGCTTTATTCTTGGTGGATGTCGGGGCAGAGATGATACTGGCATCGACAATGCTGCCTTCACGTAGAATAAGCCCCTGGGTTTTCAAGTGCCGATTGATTTCATGAAACAACTTTTCCCCGAGCTTATGCTGCTCAAGTAAGTGACGAAAATTCAGGACGGTACTCTCGTCAGGTAGGCAGTCGCTTAACCGAAGGCCGGCAAAGCGTCGCATCGATTCGATTTCATACAAAGAATCTTCCATGGCCGGATCACTCAAGTTATAAAATAACTGCATGCAATGAATGCGCAACATCGTGGGCAGCGGATAGGGCTGGCGGCCCTGACCATTTTTTGGGTAGTGGGGTTTGATTTTCTTTTCCAGCTTTTTCCATGGGATCAACTGATCCATCTGCGCTAGAAACTTTTCTCTGCGTGTTATACGGCGTTTCTGGCTATATTCGGCTTCGGCAAAGCTGATTTGATCCATGGTCTTGTCCCCGAGAAGAGTGAATCTATTTTAAGGGATTACTCGGACTTATTCAGAGTTTCCCTAGGTCACGGC
>QNFP01000105.1 GCA_003645535.1 Gammaproteobacteria bacterium
GCACCAATCTCTGAAGACACTGCAACGCGGGCACACAAAACTTTCGGCAATGTTCTGCACCAACTTTATGGTCAAACTGAAGCATTGCCCCTGGCCACAATGGGGCCCAATGATTGGTTCGCAACCGTAGAAGGCTCTCAACCCTTACGTGCTGCCGGCCGCCCCCTACCCTTTTCAGAATTAAAGATTCTTGATCCTGAAACCCATGAGCCCCTTCCCATAGGCGAAGAAGGTGAAATAGCCGGACGCTGTGACGGACAAATGCTTGGCTTCTGGGATAATCCCGAAGGTACCGCGCAGCGCACACATAATGGAATGGTACTAACCGGCGACATTGGCAGGCTAGACAGCAATGGCTACCTTTATATGGTCGATCGTATGGACGACATGATCATATCCGGTGGTTTCAATATTCACCCTGCCGAGTTGGAGAACGTTCTTGCCAGTCATCCAGCGGTTATTGAGGCGGCTGTTTTTGGCATTCCCTCAGAAAAATGGGGTGAAACACCCTGCGCCCATGTCTGCATCGATGGATCAATAGACGTAGATACAGAGAAATTGATTGCATTGTGTGCAGACGCTTTGGGCTCGTACAAAAAACCAGGACATATTGTCGTCAGCACCGATCCTCTGCCCAAATCCCCGGTTGGCAAACTCCTCCGTAAAGTGTTGCGTGAACCCTACTGGGAAGGACATGATCGGCGTATTTCCGGTAACTAAAACCTATCGGTGGCTTGATGGGGGTTTTCAAGAACCAGGGACATGGGCGGGTATTTACGATATGAACCGATATGGGCGATCATTAACAGTAGTAAAGGAGAGTGGTATCATAAGTCGTCAAATTAACTTTTGATTTATGGTCACTCTGTTTCCTAACCTGTTGATTTTGTTTGATTAAGCGTTGGGGCACTAGTATTAATAGGCAATGATTTCAAGCTGTATCGGGCAGCATGTTTTGTGTGTGTCTGAATTTCACTAAACCGGGAGAAAGTCATGGGTAGAGTCAGTGGAAAAGTTATATTGGTAACAGGTGGCGCAATGGGAATGGGTCGGACGCACTGCGAATTGCTAGCCGAAGAGGGCGGAACCGTTATTGTCACCGATATGAATGAAAGTGAAGGGCAAGCGACGGCGGACAGCATTAATAACGCCGGTGGTAAGGCAGAGTTTTTGCCGCTAAATGTGACCGATGATACGAACTGGAAAAGTGTCGTTGATCAGGTTGTCACAAAACATGGGAAAGTTGATGTACTGGTCAACAACGCCGGCATTTTGATCTTTAAAGCGGTGGAAGAAACAACAACTGAAGAGTGGGATCGAATTTTTAACGTCAATGTAAAAGGTGTCTTTTTTGGTACTAAAGCCATTCTACCGGCAATGAAAAAAGCAGGGAGTGGTTCGATCATTAATATTTCTTCTATTTATGGAATCGTTGGGGCGCCAATGGCGGCGGCTTATCAAGCGACCAAAGGGGCGGTCAGGCTCCTCACTAAATCAACAGCTGTCGACTACGCGCAATACAATATTCGTGTTAATTCCGTTCACCCCGGCGTTATTGATACGGCGATGACTAAAGACTTGCTTCATGGTGGTGATAAAGAAAGCATAAAAGCACTCATGGGGACCACTATTTTAAATCGCCCGGCGCAACCCAGGGAGGTCTCTTACGCGGTTCTGCATCTCGCAAGCGACGAGTCATCATTTATGAACGGTTCTGAAATGGTTGTCGATGGCGGGTATACCGCACAATAGGCTATGTTTCCGTCGATGGCAGTGGCAGTGGCAATGGCAACAGGTTCACGGAATGAGATTCCCGAGCCAATCGCTGCAACATACAATGAACATATTAATTGTTGCATGAAAACAAGGATCAGGAATCAATGAAAATCGTCGCAGACATGAGCCTCTACCCGCTGAAAGACGGGCCGATCCCTACTATCATAGAATTCATCAAAGAACTGCAAGAGCAGGAAGGTATCGAGATAGTTACCAATCAACTTGGCACCCAGCTCCGTGGTGAATTCGAAGCCGTGACCTGTGCCATCAACCATTGCATGCGCAGGGCGATGATGGCACCGAATACCGTGGTTCTGGTGGTAAAATACCTGAACATCAACGTTGAAATTGACAGGGCACCGAGTCTTACGCCGCCAACATGAATGGTTTGTAGTGATTCAGGCCGCTCTGCTCGCCTTTCAGCAGCACAGTGCCCACAGAATTCGAATGTGGCGGAGCTACCGCTTCCCTTTTCGCCACTCATACGGATTAATCGGATCAGGGTCAGCCCACAAGCCCCACCCCCTGGCCCTGGCTTCATCCTCGGCAGATTCATAGCGCCCCCGATCCTCCGGGGACTGTTCCCTGGCGTAATACCGATACCACCATGCCATTCCCGCCAACAGCTGGGCATGATTAACATTCAGGGTCTTTCCACAGCTCGGGCAATCCGCTGGCCGCACCCAGACCTTACCCAGCACGCGATCATATTCGTCCCTCTTGGACGACTCTACGAAGACTTCTTTTCCTGCTACCATAGAAGCCAGGTGTTTCTTTGAAGCTTTACCAAAGGGCTGATCTCTCTCAGGGGCGTCAATACCAGTTAGGCGCACTTTATGCAGAACATGATCAGCATCCAGCACTTTGATGGTATCGCCATCAGTTATGCCCATGACACTGCCACCGATGCCGCCGCGGGAATCCGGAACCCTCTTATTGTTACTGTCGTTACTGAGTCCTGTTGCAGACTGCGCTTCTTCGCCTGGCTTTACGACAGTCTGTGACGTCTTAGCTCCATACTCTCCAGGATTTTCGGTCAGTCGGTCAGCATTTGCGCTGTCAACTAGCTCTTTGACAGTTGTCTCAACACTACGAAAGCTACCAGTTACCCAGCTAACTTCACCGTGCTGAATGTACTGTACAACGCTCGCCACTAAGGCAAGCAATAAAAGAGTGGCTGAGACAGGCAGACGTTTCCGGCGGCGGAGCGACTTATTAATAGGCACTGGCCCGTTCAATCATTCGCCTGGCCTGCGTATAGTGAGGTTTATCCAGCATAATGCCATCCAGCCCTACGACACCAACATCGGGGCTTGCTTCAAACGCGTCCACCACCCGTTGTGACCACGCCAGTTGCTCTTCAGTGATAGAAAATTCTTCATTGATGATGTCCACCTGATTAGGATGAATCGCCATCATACTGGTGAAACCTGCTCGCCGGGCGCCCTGACATGCATCTCGTAAACCTTGATCATCCTTGAAATCAGTAAATACTGTATTACAAGCTTCAATGCCCGCCGAAGCGGCAGCGGCAATACACAGGCTGCGAGCGGTGCGAAATAAATCATCCCAGTTACCATCGGGTAGACGATGGGTTTCAGCACCGACATCGGCAGAAAGATCAAACTCGCCCCAGCTAACGTGAGTCAGTCGATCACTGCAATCGGTGAGTCCGCCCAGATTAAATAAGGCCTGTCCCGTTTCGGTACCGATCACCAGAATCTTAATATGGCCGGCCGGCACACCTTCGCGTACTTCGAGAGCACTGATATAGTGATCAAGTTTAATAACGTCATCCCGAGTGCGGTATTTGGGTAACAACACATAATCCGGTGCGCCGCCAACCACCGCAGCCAGATCATCCAGCGTCATATCACCATCCAGAGGATTGATCCGCACCAGCATCTTTTTGCTGCGCGAGCCCAGTGGATTGGCGTCAAGAAATTCACGCGTTAAGCGCCGACCCTCTTCCTTGCGACCCAGTGCGATGGAATCCTCCAGATCGAGAATCAGCCCGTCGGCATTAGTGCCCTCGCCTTTGGCGATTTTCTTTTCGCTGTCGGCTGGTAAAAAAAGCATAGATCTCATAGTTAATTTCCGTGTTTAGTCTTTAGGTCGTGTGGCCATTAACGCGGTGCGTCTTACCGTGGCGACCAATTCATCGTTTTGATTGAAACCTTCGTGCAGAAAGTTAACGATGCCTGAATCATCACGCGATTTACTGATGCGCTTATCAAGTACCGTGGTACGTACACGAATAGTATCACCATGAAAGGTCGGCCGGGGGAAAGCAATATCATTCATACCCAGATTGCCAAGCGTTGTCCCCAGGGTCAATTCGGTCACCTGGATGCCAACCACTAGTGCCAGCGTAAACATGCTATTAACAATACGTTGCCCGTGAATGCTGTTTTTGGAAAATTCTGCATCGAGATGCAGCGGCTGGGTGTTCATGGTCAAACAGGTAAACAGGGTATTGTCGTATTCAGAGACCGTCCTGCGCACCTCGTGGTCGTATACCTTACCTTCTTCAAAATCCTCAAAATACAAGCCCGCCATAATGATCTCCTTAGTTGTTTATAAATTGTAAACTTATACTTTGCCCTAAACCAGGTCGGCGGATTGTAGCACTTCGGGAAAAAAATATGGACACATAGCAGGTTATCAATTAACAAACTAGCGTGCTAACCACCTGACAAGTCAGGATCAATATTTGCCTGTGCGGCTTCGACTGAGGTAGTGCCCAATGGCCTGGAGACGGCGATACTGAATCGGTGGGCCATGACATCCGCGAGCGCTACTACGATCATTGGACAATGTCACACTGGCAGACATTTACGAGGGGAGAAGATGTGATACACTGAATAGTCGGGCTGTCATGAATCCCGCGCTATGATTATGACCCAGGGCGGAATACACAATCTGCGATTAACAAACCAAACTGGAGAAACAACCGGCAGTACAGTGCCTCTTGGAAATAGCGCGATCGCTACCAAATGAGCTTCCGACGTGCAGGCCATAGTGCGGTGCTTTATGTAAAGCCTCTCGATAACAAATAATGAATTAAGCGTTTATAAGTGATGTCAGTATGCGTCTGACTTAAAATATTAACCGGAAATTGTGCTGAACCCCCCTAATGAGGAGAAATAAGTGGAAGACATTAGTTTACAGTCTCGAATCGACGTTCTGAGTGAAGAGCAAATGATGATTCAAGATAGTGCCGTTGCGTTCATTGCTCAAGATACAGAGCTCAAAAAGGTACGTGAAAATCGCTTTGTGCAGCCAGGTTACGACATGCAAACCTGGGCCGAAATGGCTGAAGCGGGCTGGCTGGGTTTTCTGATGCCGGAAGAATACGACGGTATTGACCTGACATTTTCCGATCTAAGCCTGATTTTGATTCAGCTGGGCAAGGGCCTGGTACCCGCACCTTTTTCTGCTACCGCCGTGTTGTCGGCGCGAACTATCGTCAAAACGGATAATGAATCTTTCAAAAAAGCACGTTTACCCGCGCTGATTAGCGGCGAGTGGATGCCAGCAGTGGCCTGGCAGGAAGCCAGGGCAACATTAGATGTAAAGGCTGAAAACGTTACTTGCGCCGATGGCAAACTGAATGGCCAAAAATTGTTTGTGCCTGATGCCGGCGGTGCCGATGCTTTTATCGTCTCAGCAGCGACAGCCGAAGGCACAGTGCTGTATGTGGTAGAGAATGATGCCAGCGGCCTGAGCATTGAATACGCTCAGCGCGTTGACGGTGGTTTTTATGCGACGCTGACATTCGACAATGTTACAGCCGGTGAACAGCTTGCGAGTGCGGCTGTCGCCGAGCAGGCCTTGGCCTCTGCATTGGACGAAGCCCGATTGGCTGCCAGTGCCGAGTTGCTCGGCGTTATGACCCGTGCTTTGGAGCTTACTGTTGATTATTTAACCCAGCGTGTGCAGTTTGATAAACCCATTGGTAGTTTCCAGTCACTGCAACACAAGGCCGTTGACCTGTTTGTACTGTCGGAAATTTCCCGCTCGGTACTCTTACACACTACAGCCCTGTTCGACGGTGAAGCCTCTGATAAAGAGCGCGCCATTGCCGCCAGCCAGCTCAAGTCACGCTGCGGTGATGCAGCCTTACAAATCACCAAAGATGCCATCCAACTACACGGCGGCATTGGCTATACCGACGAGTGTAATATCGGTCTTTACCTTAAAAAAGCCATGTATCTTTCCTCCCTGTGGGGTAACCCCTCCGCTCATCGTAATCGTTATGCTTCATTGGCGCTTTAAAAGCTGCCCCGTTCCGATTTGAGTTAACGACACAATTTTAATTTTAGGGAGAGAAAATGACTGATTACAACGCAATGACGGATGACGACTTCCGCAAAATGCTTTACAACTGGTTGGTAGAAAATTACCCCAATGAACTGCGCTTCCTCACTGAACGTATGCATTGGGATGAGTGTGGCGACTGGTACATGACCCTCGCCAACAAGGGTTGGTTAGCGCCGGGCTGGCCAACTGAGCATGGTGGCATGGGGCTCGATGCCAACAAACTACTGATTTTAATGGAAGAGTTCGAGGATTATGGGGTCGGCCGAACGCCGGACCAGGGCATGACAATGATCGGACCGCTATTGATTCAATATGGCACCCAGGAGCAGCGCGAGCGCTACTTACCGAAAATCCTGAACGGCGAAAATATCTGGTGTCAGGGTTACTCTGAGCCGGGTGCTGGTTCTGATTTAGCCAGTTTACGAACTGCAGCCGTACGCGATGGCGACGACTACGTCGTCAATGGTCACAAAACCTGGACCACTCTGGCGATGGACGCCAACATGATCTTTACTTTGGTGCGTACCAATAAAGAAGGCAAGAAGCAGCAGGGCATTACCTTCTTGTTAATCCCTCTCGATACCCCGGGCATTACCGTGCGCCCTATCTATAATCTTGGTATGCACGATGAATTTGCCGAAGTATTTTTCGACGATGTGCGTGTGCCCGTTACCAATGTGGTGGGCAAGGAGAATGACGGCTGGACCATCGCCAAGGCCTTACTCGGCCACGAGCGTATTTTCATCGGTAGCCCGAAAATGGCCTCGCTGGCGATGAATCGTCTGAAAGTACTGGCTGAAAGCACCAATATGTTCGACGACCCCCTCTTTATTGAACGCTATACCGTGCTCAAGTTAGAGATCGAAGATCTTTCTGCGGCTTATACGCGTTTTGTTGAAGTACTTAAACGTGGTGGTCATATTGGTGCTGAAGTTTCCATGTTGAAGATCTGGAATACCGAAACTCAGCAGCGCATTACTGACTTAATGCTTGATGTGGCTGGCGAAAACTGCGGTGTCTCCGATGCCATCCCTGCCGGTGATACGGCAGTCAGTGCGGCGGGTGAATTTATTGGCGCTCGCCCGACAACTATATATGGCGGTAGTAACCAGATTCAGCGCAATATTTTGGCTAAGGCGGTGCTGAAACTGCCTAGCTAGTTGATTTGTCCAAATAAATTCGGACCTACAAAGCACCATGAATTCAAAACGTACGTTTCCGGATGCGCACTAGTTAGTACATGACAATAGCGGTGGGTACAGACTTGCCCCACCGTCTTCCAATAGCCCGAGTTTGATTATAAACAGGTAGCCCAGAATGGATGATCAAGCATTTCGTCTCCACGCTCGCGAATGGTTTGAGGCAAACTATCCCGAGGACATGCGCTTTCCACCGCGTCGGTTGAATTTTGATCAAACGATAGCCTGGCATAAAAAACTCAATGAGCAGGGCTGGGTTGCTCCCGGTTGGCCAAAAGAGCATGGCGGCATGGGTCTTAACCCCTATCAGCAAATTATTTTTTCGGAAGAACTCGACCGTGTGGGTGCCTTCGTTATTCCCAGTTTTGGCGTAACCATGCTAGGGCCATTGCTTCTGGGCTATGGCACCGATGAGCAGCGGGCAGAATATTTGCCGAAGATACTCTCTGGTGAGCATATTTGGTGTCAGGGTTACTCCGAGCCGGGTGCCGGTTCTGATCTTGCCAGCCTACGGATGTCCGCCGAGGTCGACGGCGACGACTACATCGTCAATGGCCAGAAGATCTGGACCACCATGGCCCAGCAGGCCAACTGGATTTTTCTACTCGTGCGTACCGATAAGGAGGTCAAGAAGCAAAAGGGCATTAGTTTCTTACTGGTACCCATGGATACCCCCGGTATTACTGTGCGCGAGATTGACAATATTGGAGGCTATTCCGAGTTCGCTGAAGTCTTTTTCGATGGAGTACGGGTGCCGCGTACCAATATGGTGGGGAAGGTGAATCAAGGCTGGACCATGGCTAAAGCCCTGCTGGGTGCTGAGCGCATTTTGCTCGGCAGCCCCAAGCTGGCCAAATTCCCTATGCAACGCCTGCAAGCCCTGGCCAATGATTTTGGTTTGTTTGGTGATCCCGTCTTTAAAGAACGCTTCACCAAACTGCATATGGATGTCGAGGATTCAGTTGCAGTCTATGTTCGTATGCTTGAAGTCATGCGCCGTGGCGAGGAACTGGGGCCAGAAGTGTCTATATTGAAACTGGTAGTGACTGAAATGTTCCAGCGAGCGGCTGATTTGATTCTCGATGTCTCTGCTGAATTTGGCGGCACAGAAACGGCTATCCCCCTCTCTGACGGCTCGTCCTATAAGCCCGTCAACACATATTACCTGTCGCGACCTTCTACCATTTATGGTGGCAGCAGTCAGGTACAGCGCAACATTCTCGCCAAGGCAATATTGAAATTACCCGGTTAGAAATCGCCCTTATCGCCTAATTCGATAAAAACCCGACCATCGCTGCCGCGGGCTAATCCGTCGGCGAAACAGGGCATGGGAACAACGCCCCGAAAGACCGCCGGGTGGAAACCATCTATTAACCGATCAACTTTCAAGGCGAATGCGTCTTCGACCTTGCTGCTCCTCGATATAGACTCCGGTAGGCGTATTGAAGTGTGTACCCAGGATCAGAATGTCCTGATCACAATGATTGTCGATGAAGGCGCTGCGAGTGGCAACGGCCATCTCCTTGTCGTAGTCTCCACTTTGGCGCCACTGGGGCTCTGCGATTTGTACGGGATGAATCATCATATCTCCGGTGATCACCGCTCGGGAACTTCCATCGTTGAGGGCAACACTACAGTGTCCGGGGGTATGCCCCGGCGTTGGCAGAAGCGAAACCTGATCGTCGATGGTCCACGCGTCATCCACCCACTGCACCTGATTTGCCTCGATAATGGGTACAATGTTCTGCTTCAACACCGCTTGATCATATTCGTATGACGACTCTTTCAAACCGGCCCACTCGCGTTCATTGAAGAGATATTTGGCATTGGGAAAGGTGGGCACCCAACGACCGTCCTTTAACTGTGTGTTCCATCCCGTGTGGTCAACGTGCATGTGGGTACAAAACACGTAGTCAATATCCTCCGGACGGCAATTGGCGGCTGCCAGTTCCGCGAGGTAGTTACCCTCTCGGTTATTCCACTGGGGAAATCCGTTACCCACCTTGTGATTGCCTATACAGGTGTCTACCAAAATATTGTGGTGCCGGGTTTTGAGTACAAAGCTATGGATGCTAAGCAGCATACGTTTCGCTTCATCGAGAAAATGTGGCTGAAGCCAGTCCAGATGTTCATCAAAGGAGTCCCGGTCTTTGTCCATGTAAAGGGCTTTGGGGCTGAAGCGCTCCACCGTGTCGACGACCTTGGCGATCTCGATGCCGCCAATGTTGAACAGCTGGAAATTTGTATTTGCTTGTTTATCGTTCACGGTTTTCTCGGGTGGCAATGAATTTCCAGCATATTACACTATTTCAGATCGGCAAGTAATCAACTTCAATTCTTCAATCGTAGCGGGTCACATCCCCTGGAATTGGAGGGTCTCAATTCATGTCCATACGGTATCCGCCGTGCTTGATATGGTCAGCCAGACGCATTGTGCGCCACCTTCATTTGGTGATGCACGCCGGTTTACCCGCGAGGCAAGTAGTGCTAACTTGTGAGGATTAATAACAGCGTGGGTGCGACAATGGAATCAATAAACCCCTTGAAGGTATTTATCGGCGGGCAGTGGCGTGAATCAGGCGATGGAGCACGGTTTGATACGGTCAATCCATACACCAATCAGGTCTGGGCATCCATTCCCCGATGTACACTGGATGACGTGGACCTGGCAGTTGAGGCGGCTCATGACGCCATGTCCAATAGTGACTGGACAGATATCACGGCCTCTGCGCGCGGAGCCTTGTTACACAAGCTGGGCGATATCATCGCGGCGAATGCTGAGCAATTGGCCGAAGTTGAAGTCAGTGATAACGGTAAACTGATTAGTGAAATGTTGGCTCAAATGCGCTACCTGCCACAGTGGTTTTATTACTACGGGGGCATGGCGGATAAGATCCAGGGTGCTGTCATTCCTGTTGATAA
>QNFP01000106.1 GCA_003645535.1 Gammaproteobacteria bacterium
GATTCATGCTGCTGTAGCTGCCCAGCTATCTCTTCCCAGCTTTGCGTGGCGTTGAAATCGTCAGGCATGGTGACATCTACACGCTCTAGTGACCGGTAGAGCTGATCCGGGTCTGCGATGATTTCACGAACGTTTTCCAAACCGTTTAACAAGCAGTTACCAAAGTTATCAGTCCGGGTATTGAGTGCCGGTTGAGTGGCGGTTGAGAGCACAAAAGTAACGCCGTAATGCTCGCTGAGTAGTTTAATCACGCTAAGAATGGGTTGTAGAAATTCCGGTGGTAATAGTTGTGCTTCATCTAGCACGACAATACTGTTGGCGATGTTATGCAATTTACGGCAGCGACTGGTGCGGGCGGCAAACAGTGATTCAAAGAACTGTACGTTGGTGGTAACGATAATTGGCGCATCCCAGTTTTCCGTGGCCAGGCGGCTTTTGCTGGTTTCTTTTTTCGCTTCATCAGGATCAACGTTGCTGTGGTGCTCCACCACTGCATCCGGAAAAATGTTGCTGAATACTTCTGCGGTTTGTTCAATGATGCTGGTGTAGGGGATAACATAAATGACCCGTCGATGCCTATGCTGCATTGCGTGCTCAAGAGCAAAAGCCATGCTAGCCAGGGTTTTACCGCCGCCAGTCGGTACAGTGAGAGAAAATAAGCCCGGTGCTTGATCAGCCGCCTCTCGACACTGCTGGAGTATCTCAGCACGCAACTTGTTAACGTCGGTCGAGGCTGCGCCGGTCATCAAACCGACCATGTGTGTATCGAATGCTGGCAGCAGGGTTTCAAACGCGGGATATTGACTGCGCCGGGCAGCCTTTCCCTCATCCATAAATGACTCGGTATCAAGGAAATCTGCATCAACCAGGCACGAAAACAACATCCGCACCCAGAGCGCAAAACCGGCACTACCGCCTGGTGAAACTGGGCTGGTTGGTTGCTCTTGTTGAAGTATTTCGGGGGCTATGTCAGCAGCCAGTGCATTGGCAAGGTTCTGCTTGTTTTCTAGTCGATTCTGTAGAGCGCCCCCAGGGGTGGTTAACTCTTTGTGCCAATCGGGCAGGCCAGCATGATGCCCTGCAATAAGATATGCGAGGATGCGACCATACACACCGAATTGCTCAACAGCATATTGCGCGCCTGCATCGGAGTGGTTGACCTTGCCCACCGCTGTTTCAATATGGGCATCGGGGTCGTACCCGCTGGCCAATTTAATATAGTATTGGAATTCATCACTGTATTTACCCAGGTCGTGCCAGAGCCCAGCAACTTCTGCCCACTCTTCGCTGGAAAAAACATGCGCATGTTGTGCGGCCAATGCGGCAACCTTTGCAAGGTGTTCTTGCAAACTGTGGACGGAGCAATCACCTTTAGGGCCTTGTTTAACATGGGCAATATGTATTTTCTGCATCATATTACCCCTGGCGATTGAATTTTTTCTGCATTGTCCTTCCGTAACATGTTCATTGAATTATCTTCAAATATTTTTTATCCGGCATGATCCCCCTAAAACCCGCTAACTCGAATTTCACACAGGCAGCTTTTGTTCCTCCTCTTATTCGTATCGTGGTAGTTACATTGCCCTCCATAGGCTTCATCTCTTTCGCACACCTGCCACACCATCTGAAAATCCACCTGCAATCGCTATTCATTATGTCCTGATCATAGCTCTGCTTATGGACAAAACGTGTCCTGTCTACATGTACAGTTGTTTCGATTCCTCCAGGCGATTTCGTACCGCACGCTTCAACCCCGCCGGTGCTATAACCTCTACATGGGGCAATTGTCGGAATATATCCCGCAGCAGTTCACGTTCATCGCTGTAAGGAAATGATAGATAATAGTCTTCGCCATCCCAACGTCCCTGTTGCAACGGATGCCAGCGTTGGCGCGCTATTTCAAGGGCAATGGGTGGCATGAATTTCAGTTCCGCTTGCTGATTCGAGACACCAGCAAACAAGCCATATCCATTTGCAAAGTGCGATTCCAGTTCAGCACGCGAGATATCTAGTGTGTTCTGTTCGATAATATCGCAACGTGAGACACGCGCTAACGCAAATACGCGAAGGGCTTTACGTTTGTGACACCAGGCGTCGAGGTACCAGTTGTCTCTATAATAAACGAGGGTTTGCGGGCTGAGGGTACGACTAGATTGATTATTCTGATAATCAGTGTATTCGATATCAATACGTTGACGAGTTATCAAAGCCTCACCAACACGTGCAAACACGCGTTCGTTTACGTGGACACCGGCGAGAGGTAACACTTTGATACGCTGAGAAATATCCTCAAATTTGACGCCACGCTTGTTCAGATTTTTGCCAATTATATTTTTGACGGCACTGAGTTCCCTGCTTATCAGGCTGGCATCGAGGTTCTCCAGCATGCCGATAAGTAATACCATCGATTGCAACTCAGCAGCCGACAGCCATAAGCCGGGCAGATCGTATAATTCCGGATCGCTGTGGGCATACCGATAGCCGTGCTCTTGATTGATATACTCGATGGGGGCGTTTAGGTGATCGCGCATCAGGTTGATGGTGCGGGTCACCGTTTTCGTCGCACATTCCAACTCTTGTGCGAGGGCATTCAACGATACGCCGCGCCGTCGTCCAGAAAATATTCGATGAAGCAGTAAAACTCGATCGAACTTATCCATGTGCTGTACGCTCCTGATTAGCATTCTTCAACTCGGCCCTCTATTTCCTCATAACTGGGCGCGGATTGACAACACGCAAGGGTATAACACACGCAAGGGTATAAAAAGCCGCGGAATACTGGACAAATACAAGCCAGCGTTATCTTCCCGGATAAGGGGCCGTAGATAAGGGATAAAGACCAGCCCGACCTCTAACTTACTGTACTCCCCGGTGTACAATGGCGTCCTGCACACTGGAGTGGGCCATGAGCGACGACAAAACCACTGATTTTGGTTACCAACAGGTTCCCATCGACGATAAAGCCGACAGGGTAGCTGACGTATTTCATTCTGTGGCAGCGAAGTACGACATCATGAATGACCTGATGTCTGGTGGCGCGCACCGAATCTGGAAGCGATTTACTGTCGAGCTGTCCGGTGTGCGACCAGGCCATACGGTACTCGATATAGCCGGCGGGACCGGTGATCTGGCCCTTAAGTTTTCCAAACTGGTAGGCGATAAAGGTACGGTCATTCTGGCCGATATCAATGCTTCGATGCTCGCCGTCGGACGCGATCGGCTCACCGACCAGGGCGCGATTAATAATATAGAGTTCGTCCAGGCTGACGGCCAAAGCCTGCCTTTTGCCGACAACAGCTTTGACTGTATTACCATCGCCTTTGGCCTGCGCAATATCACTGACAAAAGTATGGCGCTGGCGTCGATGTACCGCGTGCTCAAGCCTGGTGGCCGTCTGCTGGTACTGGAGTTTTCCAAACCTGGTAACGCTTTGCTAAGTAAACTCTACGATACTTACTCATTTCAAATCCTGCCTCGTATGGGCCAGCTGATTGCCAAAGATTCTGAAAGCTATCGGTATCTCGCTGAATCTATTCGTATGCACCCGGATCAGGAAACCCTCAAAGACATGATCGCAGATGCAGGTTTTCAGCACTGCACGTACCACAACCTGAACGGCGGCATTGTCGCTTTACACCGGGGCACAAAAACATGAATGCGGTCTTTGCAATCGCCTGTGCAAAAGCAGAGCAACTGATTAATACAGCGTTGGACTTTGCTCCAGATAATGAGCATCTTTTTGACAATATCGCCAACAAATCTCTACGCATCACCTCTCATCTCCCACCCTGTGATGTAGTGATCAGCATGGGCAAATCTGTCATCACCATACAACCTGCAACGGACAGCGCCACTGATGCGTCGTTATCTGGCTCCATGCTGGCATTGACCCTGCTCGCTATCGAAGATCAACCAATCGACCATTACCAGGGGCCCGTCAAGCTAAATGGTGACCAGGCGTTTGTCGAAGTATTCCGCAACTGCTTGCAGCAAGCCGACATTGACTGGGAAGCCTGGCTTGCCACCCTTATCGGCGATGTGCCCGCCCATGTTTTTGCGACCACTGCTCGCCAGGCAAAAGACTGGCAGGAACAGGCTGTGTCGAGATCCGCAAATGGGCTTGAACATTATTTTCAGGAGGAATTGCAATCGGCGCCGTGGCTTGAGGGCATGGGCCAATTCCGTGATACGGTGGTAAAACTGGGTGGAGACCGACAACAGCTGCGTCAGCACCTCGAGTCGCTCAAAGCCCGTTTGTTGCAGATCACTGGCTAACCCTGATAAACCGTGTCCCGAATCACTCGATTATTCAAAATCAATCAGGTATTCCTGCGTTACCGGCTCGATACTTTTTTCGAAGACCAGCCGCTGCCGTTGCTGATCCGTATCTTATTCTCGCCGCTAAGAATATTACCGGCACCAAAACAGACGCGCAGCAATCGCCTGCGCCTGGCCTTGGAGGATCTGGGCCCGGTATTTGTTAAGTTTGGACAGTTATTATCCACACGCCCAGATCTGATACCGAGCGATATTTGCAGCGAACTGGACAAACTGCAGGACAATGTACCCCCCTTTGAATCGGCCCGGTTTGTCGCCTGTGTGAAAGCCGCACTGGGCGACGACGTCGATACACTGTTCAAGTCATTTGACCAACAGCCGCTGGCATCAGCCTCTGTTGCCCAGGTACATGCTGCGGTGCTACACGACGGCCGCGAAGTGGTGGTAAAGGTCATCAGACCCGGAATAGGCAAGGTGATTGAGCAGGATTGCCGGCTACTGGTTAGCATCGCCAGAATAGTCGAAAAATACAGTGCAGAGGGCAGGCGCCTGAGGCCGGTAGAAGTCGCTGAAGATTATCGTACTACCATCCAGGATGAGCTTAATCTGCAAAGGGAAGCCGCCAATACCTCTACGTTGCGAAGTCACTTCGACCATTCACCGCTGCTGTATGTACCGGAAGTGTACTGGCCATACTGCAACGAACGGATACTGGTCATGGAGCGCATATACGCCACGCCTGTCACCGATATAGAGGCTCTGGAAAAAGCCGGAACAAATTTCAAGGTGCTCGCTGAGCGGGGCGTGGAAATCTTTTTCACCCAGGTGTTCGAGCACAACTTCTTCCACGCCGATATGCATCCCGGCAATATTTTTGTCAACACCAGCAAGCCCCAGGCGCCACAATACCTGGCTATCGATTGCGCTATCATCGGTTCACTATCTGATCGCGATCAGTACTTTTTGGCCAGAACATTACTGGCGGTATTCAGAAGGGACTATCGCCAGGTAGCCGAGCTACATGCCCTGGCCGGCTGGGTCAGCGAATCAGCACCGGTTATTGAGGTTGAAGCGGCGATTCGCACAGTTTGCGAGCCGATTTTTCAACGCCCCCTGAAAGATATTTCCTGTGGACAGCTACTAGTTAGCCTGTTTCAGGCTGCGCGGCGATTTGATGCAGAAGTGCAACCTTCATTGGTACTACTGCAAAAAACGCTGCTCAATATCGAAGGGCTTGGTCGACAGCTCTACCCAGATCTGGATCTTTGGGCGACAGCTCACCCCTTTCTTGAACGTTGGCTACTCAACCATTTTGGGCCATCGGGTCTGTTCCGGCGTTTGCGCAGGGATGGTCCTGAGTGGATAGAACAATTACCCGAATTACCTCAATTAGCCATCCGCTCCCTGGAACAGCTAAAAAAACTGGAAGAGACACTCAGTTCCAACCCTCCGGTCATCAACCCTGGCAGCCCCTCCTCTGGCATGACACTAAAAATCACCGGAGCGTTGCTGACAGGGGCTGGATTGGGCAGTTTACTGATGTCGTCCCAGAGCTCTGGAGGTGACACAAACACAATGGGCGTTATATTGGCAGCCGCAGGTGCGCTACTGTTACTGCTACGTTGATGCTGGCATAATCCGCACCCTGTAATCCAGCTATACTAGAGCATAGCCAATGGAAAATTCCACAGCAGAATATCTGGATCTGGTCGCCTGGAACGAACAGGGCCTGGTACCGGCACTTGCCCAGGACACGGAAAGCAAAGATATTCTCATGGTTGCCTGGATGAACAGAGAAGCCCTGGCTTTAACCGCTATTGAGGGGCGGGCTGTGTACTGGTCTCGATCCCGGCAAAAACTGTGGCGCAAGGGCGAAGAATCTGGCCACATACAACAGGTTAAGGAAATCCGCCTCGACTGTGACAATGATGTCATTCTGCTCCAGGTTGAGCAGGTGGGCGGAATTGCGTGTCACACTGGCCGCAAATCGTGTTTTTATAAAGTTTTAGAGGGTAATCAATGGCATACCGTTGATCCCGTACTGAAAGATCCTGAAACCATTTACCGTTAACCAGTTTATCAACACTATGAGCGACTCTTCTCCCGACACCTCCCCTAACAGGGATATACTGAAAAAGCTCGACGACATGCTCGCCGAGCGCCGGGACGGTGATCCTGAAAAATCTTATGTGGCGAGTTTACATGCCAAAGGGCTCAACAAGATTCTCGAAAAAGTTGGCGAGGAGTGTACAGAAACCATTATCGCTGCCAAAGACGCAGTGAGCGCCGAAAGTCGTCGGGAACTGGTCCATGAAACTGCTGACCTGTGGTTTCACACTCTGGTAATGCTCTCGCACTTGGGTGAAAATGCGCAAGCGGTGCTGACGGAACTTACCCGTCGGTTTGACACATCGGGACTGGTAGAAAAAGCCAGTCGAAAGAAGTAACGAAAGAAGTAGTTAAAAAGTAACACCGGAGGCTGTTATGGGATTAGGTGGAATTAGCATTTGGCAACTGGTCATCATTCTTGCCATCGTATTACTTATCTTTGGCACCAAGCGCCTGAAAGGCCTGGGTGGGGATTTAGGCGGAGCCATCAAAGGCTTCAAAGAGGCGGTTTCCTCTAACGAAGAGGATGCTGAAGATGCTGAAATCGAGCAGAAAACTGATCAAGGCGCACAGACGGGTCAATTCAAAGAAAAGGATGCTGAACACGCGAGTAACGACAAGACTGCGTAGAACAGATCCATTCATCCCCGTCACATCGAGTTGTAGTCGCTAATGTTCGATATGGGTTTTGCCGAAATATTGATGATTGCCGTGATCGGCCTCATTGTTATCGGCCCAAAAAGGATGCCCGAGGCCATTCGTATCTTTGGCTACTGGTTGGGGAAACTGCGTCGCACTGTGCACAGTGCCCGCCAGGAAATGGAGCGCGAATTTGGGCTGGACGATATTCGTCGCGAACTACATAACGAATCCCTGCTCGCAGATTTGAATAAAGAACGGCTACAAATAGAGGATAAGCTGAACTCGCCCCCCAGAACCCATACAAATGCACCTCCTGCTGACACAAAAAGCGACCTGGACAAGGAAAGTAATGAGCAGGAAATGCTGCAGGCTTTTGATGATTTTGATAAAGAATTTGGTGTAGATACTAGCGTGAACGATACACAAGCTGCTGGGCAAGGCCCTGAAGAGGCTACTATTATTACCGAAACCACCGACACCGCCGATATCGCCGAGCCCACGCAGGATTCTGCTGCGGAACTCACCGCCACAACAGGCAAACCTGCCGAGCTGGAAAAGCCCTGATTCACCACACTCAAAACTAATGACCGAAGAACCCAACGATACCGATAAAAGCCTGCCAATGGTGGAGCACCTGATCGAATTACGCGACCGGTTGCTGCGTATCGTGGCGCTTACTGCTATTTTATTCGCTGGTATGTTCCCTTTTGCCAACGATATTTATACCTTTGTATCAGAACCCCTGCAGGCATACCTGCCAGAATCGAGCACCATGATTGCCACAGAAGTGGCTTCACCGTTTCTGACGCCGTTCAAACTGACGCTGGTATTAGCACTGTTTGCTGCCATGCCTGTCATTTTGTATCAAACCTGGGCCTTTATAGCGCCAGGACTCTACAAAAAAGAACGCCTTATTGTACTGCCCCTGTTTGGTTCTAGTGTGGTGCTGTTTTATGCTGGAATGGCCTTCGCCTACTATGTCGTTTTCCCCCTTGTGTTTGGGTTTTTCACCAGCGTTGGTCCAGAAAACGTCACCGTAATGACCGACATGTCCAGTTATCTAGATTTTGTACTCAAGCTGTTTTTTGCCTTTGGTATCGCTTTTGAAATACCCATCGCCACTGTGGTATTGATCTGGACTGGCGTTGTTACGCCGCAGGGTCTAGCGGGCAAACGACCCTATGTGATCGTGGGGTGCTTTGTAATAGGTATGCTATTGACGCCACCCGATGTCATCTCTCAGGCACTACTAGCGGGCCCTATGTGGTTATTGTTTGAAGTAGGTGTGTTCTTTGGCCGCTTAATCTACAAAGCAAAATCACCAGAACCCGAGCCCCAGACAGACTTTGGCGACGATGATCCTGCTAATGGCAATTCAAAGAACGAAAGCACTGTAGACACAAACACAGCAGGCTAAAAGGACGGCGGTTTCAAGTAATAACTGGTTATCAACAAGATTGTTGAAGCAAGGTATGGCTGGAGTGCCAAAACGGCCTGATTGCTACGCCACCGTACTATTGCGCGCCACCGTATTACTGCGCGCCGCCGTACCACTGAATAGACCAAACTGTTTACCAGATATTTTAGCGGCCGCTACTTTGCTGGCGCAATAGTGACCAGGCCAGCTCATAAAAATCCACAATATCCTCGGCTAGCTGAAGGGTTTCTTTATCTTCGGCACGGGTATGTATCCGCGTTGCAAGGTCAGGGTGCTGCCAGTATCGAGCAAGACCTACAGCCTCGATCAATGGCGAACCAGCGCCGGCGTATTCCCAGTCCAGCACCAGCAACTGTCCATCGCTGTTTTCTATAATATTTGCCGGTGTGAGATCGTGATGGCACAACACTGGCTCCTTGATCGCGTCCTGAAAAGCCGGTAGCCGCGCTTCGATACTGCGGTATAGCTTGAGTGCTGTCATCGGAAACGGTTGATTACTTTCCAGCAGCTGCTGCCAGTAATCACGTACATGAGCACCATAATCAAAGGGGGGGATATGTTCGCTGACATCATGAACCTGCCTGACCAGATTGACCAGGCTATCGACCTTAGCGGTATCAGCCAATTCATTGGGCTGCCATTGATAGCCCTCAATATACTGCGTAACCAGCACGCCCCGCGCAGGGTCACAGTAAAAAACCACCGGCGCAAAAGCTTTACCGCTGATTTTTTCAAGAATTTCCTGTTCCCGTTGCCGGTCAATGCCAAGTCCGGTGCTATCGCTGTGGTTTACTCTCATCACCAGCCTGAGTCCGGCCGCCTTGAGTAAATAGTTCTGGTTCGTCAAGCCACCGGCAAGGCGCCTGATCATGCTGGGCGGGCTATCTAACGCCAGACGCCACTCCGGCCAGGTGTCAAAAGCTATATGGTCGGCATCAGACATCGACATAACTAGACTCCATTGATAGTTGCCTGGCCATACGCTTTCGCCAGGAGAAATAACCAAATACCACGATAATCACATAGGCGCTAAACAAAAGCGACGTGAGATACAAATCTCTATCGAGGTATAACACAATTGACGCGCCATCAATGACAATCCAGTACAGCCAGTTTTCAAGCACTTTCCTGGCAACCATCCATGTCGTCAACACGCTACCCCAAGTGGTAAATGAGTCCAGATAGGGTAGTGCAGCAGAAGTATTACTGGCAAGCAAAAAGCCAGAAACAACACTTAGCAAGACAATAAGACTCCAGGCCAGTATATGGTGAGTGAGCGGCCAACTGTGTATCGCTATACCTCTGTGCAACTCCCTGTGTAACTCACCACGAGAAGAATCACTACGGCGCCACTGATGCCAACCGTATACCGCCATCGCCATGTAGTAAACGTTTAGTGCAGATTCCATCAACAGGCTGACATCCCAGAACAAGCCGGTATAAATCGCCGTACTGGCGAGTGCACAATACCAACACAGGCTATTTTCCCGCAATGCCAGCAGGAGATAAGCGATCGCCAGCACGACAGCCAGCAGTTCCCAGCCCGAGGTAGCGAGCAACTGCTGGTAAACAGCAGTGACAGGGGCAGGCAAATTACAGCGCCTCGTAATCGTGAATAAATTTAGTCACAAATATCGCTTTACCATGTAAAGCGTGACTCCATGCCATAGCGTCTTTGAGGGCA
>QNFP01000107.1 GCA_003645535.1 Gammaproteobacteria bacterium
CAACGATCTGGAAAGAGGCAGCGAGTCCAGCGCAATCTCACCACCAACACCACTAGCCCTGACAATATGACCAAGGTCAGCGAGTACGCCATCAGAGATATCGATGGCAGCTGAAGCATAGTCCCTCAACACAAGTCCTTCCGAAACTCGTGGCGACGGATGCCAATATCGATTCAGTAAGTATTCAGTATTGGTTACGGCGCTACGGCCTTCAATAACTGCCAGTCCAGCAGCAGCATCGCCTAGCGAGCCGGTGACAAAAACTATATCACCCGATTGCGCTCCACTTCTCACCAGCCCACCACCTTCAGGCACACTGCCTAGCGCCGAAATGGTAATCGCCAGTGGGCCGCGGGTGGTGTCACCACCGACCAGGCGACAATTATATTCATCAGCCACCTCACTGAGACCACGGCTAAAATCTTCCAGCCAGTTTTGATCTGCCTCTGGCAGTGTCAGCGCTAGCAAAAACCACTGCGGCTGCGCACCCATTGCCGCAATATCACTGATATTTACTCGCAGGGCGCGGTGGGCTATTTGCGCAGGATCAGCCTGTTCTGGGAAATGGACACCCGCGACCAGTGTATCCGTGGTTATAACCATCTCTTCCTGGGCAGCCAGCCGGAGAATAGCGCAATCATCACCAATACCAACTACCACGCCCGCCGCACCTCCTGGGCCGGAAGTAACGGAGCCGCACTGCTCAAAATAGCGTTTAATTAGCGTGAATTCGTCGAGGGGCATCACCTCACCTGGAGTGACTAGTTTTTCAGAAACTAGCCTTTCTTTGCTGCGGAAATTTCCACCTGCCGTGTCCGGGCGGCTACTCGGTCGACAACGCCATTGATATATTTATGGGCATCCGTCGGGCCAAAAGTTTTAGCCAGGTTGATCGCTTCATTAATGGAGATTTTGTATGGCAGATCTATGCGATATAGCAATTCATAGGTCGACATACGCAGGATTGCCAGAGACACCGGATCCAGTGCACTTTGGTCGCGATCAAGGAATTCACCAAAGGTCTTATCCAGCTCATCTACATGGGCGGGTATGGCGTGCAGCAGTTCACTAAAATAGCTTTTGTCAGCCCGACGCAATTTGTCATCGGCATAAAATTGCGCTTCGATATTGCCGATGCTATCGCCACCCACCTGCCATTGGTACAGCGCCTGCACCAACAAATGCCGCGCCTTTCTGCGCTCCGATGGTCGCGACGATGCCACAGCCTAGTCTGCCAATTGCTGAAAAAGTGAGACCATTTCGAGAGCACACAGTGCTGCCTCTTCACCCTTATTTTCTTTATTATCGCCGGATCGATCCTGAGCCTGCCTGAGATCGTCAGTCGTCAACACGCCAAAAGCAATGGGCAGGCCAGTGGCCAACGCCACTTCTCCCACCCCGCGAGCGCACTCGCTACATACATATTCGAAATGGGGGGTACCACCGCGGATAACACAACCCAATGTCAGTACGGCATCAACACGGCCGGCTTCAGCAAGTATTTTTGCCGCCAGCGGCAACTCAAATGCACCCGGCACTCGCACCACCTGAAGCCTGTCATCGGGCACTCCCTGGCGGGCAAAAGCACGCAGCGCTCCATTGAGCAGGTTCTCTGTTATGTCGCCGTTCCAACGCGCCACAACAATCGCAAAACTGGCATCGCGTGGATTAAAATTACCCTCGACAGGTCTAAATTCGCTCATTATGGGTTCTCTGGGTTCTTTGGTTCAATAGGGTTAAATTCGCTCTCGACATAGCCAGTGACTTCCAGATCAAAGCCAGATATTGCACCAAAGCGGTAGGGTGCGCTCATAATTTTTAACTTTTTGGCACCCAGATCACGGAGGATTTGCGAGCCGGCGCCAATTTGCATATACACCGTCTCAGATGGATTTTTGGGCTTGGGTCGTTGCACCGAGAGAAGCTCCAGGTCATCCTCAACTTTGTCGGGGGTTTCTTCCTGAAGAATCACAATGATTATTCCACAGCCTTCATCGGCCACATATTTCATGGCTTTATCCATGGTCCATCGCTCGTAGGAACCAATATGGTCGATGGCAAAAAGATCACGTACCACCGTTGGCAAATGCACCCTGACCGGAACCGGCTTGTCACCATCAATCTCGCCTTTGACCAGGGCAAAGTGCTTACAATTACGCGCCGCATCGAAATATGTATGGAGGGTGAATTCTCCGTATGCGGTTTCTATTTGACGCTTACCCAGGTGCTCCATGGTGCGGTCATTGACCATACGGTGATGGATTAAATCAGCAATGGTGCCAATTTTTAAATTATGTTTTTCTGCAAAGGCCTCGAGGTCGGGGCGGCGCGCCATGGTGCCATCATCATTCATAATCTCAACTATGACTGCCGCCGCTTCATGACCTGCCAGCTGAGCAAGATCGCAACCCGCCTCAGTATGCCCTGCTCGGCTCAAGACGCCACCGGCCTGTGCCTTAAGCGGGAAGATATGGCCGGGCTGAACGATATCCAGGGGCACGGCTTTCGGTGCCACTGCGACCTGTACGGTCTTAGCCCGATCCGCCGCTGATATCCCTGTGGTCACGCCCTCTGCCGCTTCAATGGATACGGTAAAATTGGTGCCGTGGGCAGCATCATTAACATCCACCATCAATGGTAAACCCAGTTGTTCGCAACGCTGCTCCGTTAAAGTCAGGCAAATCAGTCCCCGCGCATGAGTCGCCATAAAGTTAATATCCTGAGCCGTCACTTTCTCAGCGGCTATAATCAGATCACCTTCGTTTTCACGATCTTCATCGTCCATCAAAACGACCATCCGACCCTGACGAATATCTTCTAATAACTCTTCAGTGGTATTTAATTTCATGGCTTTACCTTATATATGGACGAATTCCTGTCTACTATTCCTATCTACTAACTGATATCCAGGAATTCAGGTCTGTAGCTCTTTGTCTAACGCTCTTTATCCAGACAACCTCTAATCAACTTAATCAAGGGTTCCCTGGCTCTCTTTTTGTAACAAGGCACGTGCTAATTCTGTCAGCGAAGTCTTACCTTCCTGGCCGGCTGCCTTTCCACCCGATAAAGTGTCACCCAATAAAGTGCCACTCAATAAAGTGTCACCTAATAACGAGTCGCCTAATAACAAACGTTCGAGATAACGCGCGATCACATCAACTTCGATATTTACTTTTGTCCCCGGCTGGTAACCGCCGAAAACTGTGTGCTCGAGGGTATGAGGCACAATATTAAGTTCAAATTCCGCACCTGACACCTTGTTCACTGTCAGGCTGGTACCATCAACGGTTATCGAACCCTTATGGGCTATATAGCGCGCTAACTCCGCAGGCACTTTGATACGGAATCGCTCCGAACGGGCATCCGGATGTCGCTCCATCACTTCGCCAATACCATCGACATGACCCGATACCAGGTGGCCGCCCAGTCGGGTGCTCGGCGTGAGGGATTTTTCATAGTTAACCTGCGACCCAACCTGCCACAGACCGACTGTGGTCAGATCAATGGTTTCCACAGAGGCATCCGCAACAAAGCCTTCTTCACTGGACTCGACCACCGTCAGACAAACACCGTTAACGGCAATGCTGTCACCCAATGACACATCAGCCAGGTCAAGCCCGCCGGTATGCAGCGACAGGCGCAGATCGCCACCACGCTGCTCAATGCTTGCCACTTCGCCCACTGCCTGAATAATTCCTGTAAACACTATTAAGCTCTCACCTTTAATCTCTTTTTGCCGTCAGTTATAACTTCTCACCATCCCTTGTTACTTGATCCCTCGTCACTTATAAAGGGGAGGGGGAATGGGAAAGGGGTTGCGCAGTGATGCGCCAGTCCTGACCCACAGCACGAACATCGACTATATCAAGATCCAGTGCTTCAGCCATTTCATCGAAGGCCAAATCCAGCATTGGCATCGCTTTTCTTCCCAGTAGCCTGGGGGCCAGGTAAATCACCAGCTCATCGACCAGGCCCTCGCGGACAAAAGCACCGGCAAGTTTTGCACCTGCTTCGACAAGGACATCATTGCACTCCCTGTCTGCCAGTTCTCGTAACAGTGCCGGTAAGGACACTTTACCCTGCGAATTAGGTAACGATATAACTTCTGCACCCGCTATTAAAGCCTTCTGCTTTGCCGTCGCTATTAGCACCTGACCGGGTTCAGACAATATTTTGAGGTCTTCCCGCGTACGCAGTTGACTGTCTACAATCACTCTCAGCGGCTGTAATTGCGCAATATTCTCAGCATCTGGCAAATCCAGTTGCTCTGCTCTCACTGTCATTGCTGGGTTGTCCTGCAAGACCGTGCCGATACCAGTCACGATCGCGCCGCTCTGTGCTCTCAGACGTTGCACATCGCTGCGCGCTGCTGGCCCGGTGATCCATTGGCTCTCACCGCTGGCCATGGCCGTACGACCATCGAGGCTGGCCGCTATTTTCAGGGTCACCCGAGGTAGGCCAGTTTCACAGCGCTGTAAAAACCCGGCATTAACTGCTCGCGCTTCAGTTTCTAATACGGGGCCACACACTTCAATTCCAGCATCACGCAAGACGCTCCCGCCACCGCCGGCAACATCATGTGGATCTTTGACTCCATAAACAACCCGCGCCACCCCCGCTTTAATCAATTGACCAGAGCACGGCGGCGTACGGCCCTGATGATTACAGGGTTCCAGCGACACATAAGCTGTAGCGCCCGTCGCCAGTGACCCGGCCATGGTCAGGGCATTTACTTCCGCGTGAGCGTCCCCGGCACGTTGATGCCAGCCCTCACCAACAATCTTGCCATCAGCAACGATGACACAACCGACGCGAGGGTTTGGCTTCGCGGTATACCAACCCCGACGAGCCAGCTCAATGGCAAAAGCCATATACCTGTCATCCAGGTACGAGTCATCTGATACAGACATACTTACTCTGCCGCTTTGTCCCCACTGCCTTCTTCCTCCAGGCGATCCAGCTCGGCACGAAATTCATTCAGATCCTGAAAACTACGATATACCGAGGCAAAGCGCACATAAGCCACATCGTCTAAGTTACGCAATTGCTCCATAACTTTTTCTCCGATGAGTCGTGACGAGATTTCTCGCTCACCGGTGCTTTGCAAATAACGCTTTATCTGGGACAGGGCCGCTTCTATTTGCTCAACACTGACTGGCCGTTTTTCCAGGGAGCGATGCAAACCCGAACGAAGCTTTTCCTCATCAAAAGGCTCTCTTGTCTCGTCCTGCTTTATTACTCTTGGCATCAACAATTCAGCAAGCTCATAGGTAGTGAACCTGTCCTTGCAATCCACACACTCACGACGGCGACGCACCTGATCACCCTCGGCGACCAGACGTGAATCAATCACCTTGGTGTCATCGGCACCACAAAAAGGACAGTGCATGAGTGGGTTAGCGCCTTAGCAGGAAAAGGGGTCGCATGTTAGCACAGGAGCCATGCACTGATATTGACGCACATCTGCCGGCAGCCGCACGCCTGTCAACCAGGCCAATACTGGCTTATAGGTATTAACGATAAACAGGAAACTGTCGGCAAACGTCCAACACCCTTGCTTTAACCTCAACAATAGTCTGCTCGACTGAATCATTTTCCAGCGCTTCCAGCACGTCGCACATCCAGTGAGTCAAGGCCACGGTTTCAGATTCCTTAAAACCTCGCGTTGTGATCGCCGGGGTGCCCACACGCAAACCGCTGGTAATAAAAGGCGAGCGCGGATCATTAGGCACCGCATTTTTATTGACTGTGATATTGGCATTGCCCAGTGCTTCGTCGGCATCCTTACCGGTGTAATCCTTGCCTATCAGGTTTACCAACATGAGATGGTTGTCAGTACCGCCGGAAACAATATCAATACCGCGCTCTATAAATGTTGCCGCCATAGCACGGGCATTCGTCACCACCTGCTGCTGGTAGACTTTGAAATCTTCACTCATTGCCTCTTTAAAGCTCACCGCTTTAGCGGCAATCACATGCATTAAGGGCCCACCCTGGCCGCCAGGAAACACCGCTGAATTAAATTTTTTCTCCAGCTCCTCGTTGGCTCGCGCGAGGATGATGCCACCGCGAGGGCCGCGCAGGGTTTTATGGGTGGTGGAGGTGACTACATCAGCCACAGATACCGGATTGGGGTAACAATCCGCTGCCACCAAACCAGCCACATGGGCCATATCGACCATCAAATAAGCACCAACCTTATCGGCAATATCGCGAAATCGCTGCCAGTCCATCACCCGCGAATACGCTGAAAAGCCAGCGATAATCATTTTCGGTTTGTGCTCTAACGCCAGCTCTTCTACCTGACCATAATCCACTTCACCAGTGGCATTATCCAGCCCGTATTGCACAGCGTTGTAGGTCTTGCCCGAGAAATTGGGTTTGGCACCGTGGGTAAGATGTCCACCATCGGCCAGGCTCATGCCCAGCACCGTATCACCCGGCTCACAAAGCGCCTGATATACCGCAGCGTTGGCCTGTGAACCTGAGTGCGGCTGGACATTTGCGTAAGCCGCACCAAACAGGGCTTTGGCCCTTTCCACCGCCAGTTCTTCGGCCTGATCAACATACTCACAACCGCCGTAATAGCGTTTATGAGGGTACCCCTCGGCATATTTATTGGTCAACACAGTGCCCTGTGCAGCCATTACCAGCGGGCTGGCATAGTTCTCCGAGGCGATTAACTCAATATGTTCTTCCTGGCGTCGTTCTTCACTTTGAATAGACTGCCAAATTTCCGGGTCAAATTGGGCGAGGGTCTGCTTATCGTCAAACATAGGTCTGGCTCTCGTTAGGCCGCTCTCATTGGACTGCTTTTGTTAAACTGGCGCGACATACAAAAAGGAGGGCGGATTTTACACAATCCGGCGCTGACAGCCTATCCTGTCGGGGAATATATTGCGCGAAACGAGTCTTCCGTGCAGACGTAAAAAAGAAAGCAATGCAAAAGTATAGTATAGCTCGTGGTTTAAACAGCCTGGGCCATTCGCTTTGCCAGCGCTTTGTAGGAGCCAATATTAAAGGCAAGCCCCATGTGGGAAGCCTTATTAACTTCGATATTGAGGCTTTCGTCCTCTTCGGCGCAGCTCTGCCAGCCGACGATGCCATCATTCTTCGAATAGATGGCGAATTGCGGGACATCGACGCTGCGTGGTGCAATCATGTTCTGAACAAAATCACACATGCAGTAGCCTGTGCCACAGGACGCACCCAAATCTCGACCGACCAGCTTACCCTGGCCAATTTTCAGGTAATCCCAAACCCCAACCACAGATGGGTGGGCTTCGACGACATCCCTGAAAGGAGAACCCACAGTTACCACACGATTGATCAGCTCTGGTACTTTTTGCACGATCGATTTAGCCAGCATTCCGCCCAGGCTATGCCCTACCAGAATCACTTTTTCCCCGCTCTTGCGGTGAATGCTCTCTATCTGGCGAATCAACTTCTTCGCAGTTTTTTCGGGACAGTTGGTATTCCAGTGGATATTTGCAGCATGGGGCCGGTAGCCAATTCGACGCATCCATTGGCGCATCGGCAGCATAATAAGGTCGTTGGCGATAAACCCGGGGATCACCAGTACCGGCTCCCCATTACCATGCTCTACACCGCGACCCCAGAACACAGGGTGACAGTGTAAGGCCGCAAATTCTGCTGGGCAGATAGCCTCGCGCCAAATAGGTGTGAGCGTCGATTCAATAGAGGGGTCATGAGCAAAGGGGCCGTCTTCACTATCATTTTCAAGATGATCAAGAAGCTCCTCCATAACATCACCGGCATTGCTTTCACTCATATTCCAATCCTGATACGCAAATTCCGCAGCCCATTTACTATACAGCCGGGCATACTACTTCAAAATGCGGTTAAGCAAAACAAGGGCGGCCAACCACTTCAGGCCAACCCTCGTTCCTGTACTGTGTACTGAAAGGTGTAGCTGACTAAGCAACAGACCTGGTCATCTTCTCAGCAGCTTGCTTTGCATTTTCGATAGACTTCTTAACCAACTCAGTCATTGGGTTTTCAAGTCCCCATGAACGGTACAGGTTAAGCGCCGCTTTTGATGAGTTACGCGTACCCTCAAAAAGGGATTTAGCTGTGTGGTTAAAAGCATCAGACATATCGCGCTGCTCACTCACCATAGCCTTAAAAACATCGAAGGCCTCTGCCTGTGACTGGGTCATTGATTCCAGTACAACACCCATGTTGCCCTGATAATCTTTAGGGCTAGCCGCAAGCTTTTTTGCAAGCTCCAGAGAATTAGCCTGATTATCAGCGATACGCTTACCAAGAGAATCGCTCAAGCGAACACCGCGCTCACGTGCACTCTTAAAAGCATCACTAACAACTTTCTGGTTTTCAATCAGAGTGTCAATATAGCTCTGAACTTCTGAAGACGTGCTCGCCTCAGTTTTTGCTGATTTAGACGACGGGCGGGCTTTGCTAGCACTTGCTTTAGATTCGGTCATAACTCTTCCTTCGGTAATTTAGCTAATTTAACAGAACGGGCTTCGGTTCCTATACTTGAGGCCTCATATTTGAGTCCCCGTATTTGAGTCCCCGTATTTGGGTCCAAAATACCCTGAAGATGAAAATCAGCATCAAGATACGCTTGCCATTTAAGTGCAACCTGCATATAGTGTCAAGCATTAAATAAGTGCGTTTTGCATCTAGTGCGTACTAATCATATAAATGGAGCCTTCTCATGGCCGAAAAAAAAGAAGCATCGAGCACTAAAATGCCCAGTGAAATGCTCACAGCACACTTACTGGCTTTGTTAAAAAACTGGTCTGGATACGGCTACGAACTAGCCAAAAAACTGGAAGATGCGGGTTACGGCGGTTACAACAGTGGCACGCTATACCGCACCCTGCGTCAGATGGAAAAAACAGGGCTAATTTCATCGCTGTGGGATACCTCAACAGATGGGCCAGCACGCAGAATTTACAGCGTGACTAAGACCGGCTCACTGTTCCTTACCAACTGGTTTACATTACTGGACATGCACAAGGCTGCTCTCAATAGTTTTATGAAAATGGCTGAAAATGTGACTGAACCAGGTGACAAGTCATCTAACGGTAAAGAAAAAAACGTAGAATCCTGAATCACAACGGTGATTTGAAGACACCGGGGAATCTCATCAATCGAGCAAGGAATAAAACATGAGTGAAGATAGAGACAATTATTTTATGGAACCCATGAGAATGTGGCGTGAGTGGGTTCAGAAGTCAGAGAAACAGTGGAGCGAAGCGCTCACCGGCATGATGGCCGACGAGAAATCAAGCAAGATGTTCGGTCACTATTTTCAGGAATGGCTCCACGCCCAGAATATGTTTACGGAAATGATAGGGCAACAGCTGGCCACGATGAACTTGCCATCCAGGGCTGATGTACTGGGTGTGGAGGACAGACTTTCAGGGGTTGAGGATGCACTGTCAACACTGACTGCCGAAATTCATCAGCTTAAAAAGCAACTAGCCGCCAGCGGCCAGCAGCCTGCAGCAGCACCTGCCAAACCGAAAAGAACTCGCAGGCCCCAAACAAAGACAGCGACAAAGGCAACAGGCAAGTCGGATCAACCCACAAAGGCCGACGATAAGTAGGCGGAGTCAAATGAGCAGTCAAAGTGATATTGACGATAAAATCCAGAATGCCGTCGAAAAGGTACTGTCACGCAACATAGATGGCTTAAAGCACCTTGATGGTCTCGCCCTCGACCTGGGTGTAACGCCAAAAGATATTATTTATTCCCGCGGTTCCATGAAACTCTACCACTATCACCCGGTATGCGACGAAATCTACCGGGTGCCGATAGTTCTCGTCATGTCGCTGATCAACCGATATTACATCGTCGATCTGGCGCCCGGACAAAGTTTTGTCGAATACCTGGTGGCCCAGGGATTTGATGTTTATCTCATTGACTGGGGCCTGCCCAGACAAGAGCACAAGCATTTTACTTTTGACGACTATGTTGACGACTTCCTTCCGGACTGTCTCGATAAGGTTGCCGAGGACTGCGGCGAAGATCAAGTGTCCCTGATAGGCTACTGCCTCGGTGGAGTTATCGCATCGCTCTATACCGCCCTGCACCCCGACAAAAA
>QNFP01000108.1 GCA_003645535.1 Gammaproteobacteria bacterium
AAACTGATTGTGCCATCGCATCAGCATGGTAGATCCAGTTTCGTTATCCAACCATTGCCGTGTGAATTCAACCAGAGGCAAGCCAGATTTCTGAACTTTCGCAATAAATGCCAGGAATTCCTCTCCATTTTTATGGGAGGTCATACCCAGATAATCACCAAAATAGAGATGCGCGACGACATCGGTGATCGTCCACGCTTTGAACGTAGTTGCCAATGACCAGTCATCGCTACTAATTGTCTGGAGAAAACTGTAAAGCTCATCTCCCTCGGCGCGGAGGTCATCGATAACGGTTGTTAAATCGGACATCTGCAATTTCCTTCAATACAAACCAATACAATAAAAAAGGCCAGGTCGTTAATAACGATCCTGGCCTCGGTGAATCTGTATGTAACTTACAAACTAGGCCTGATTCGCTCTCAGTACCCGACCCAGGGTTTGTGTGCCAAGGGCTGCAGTGTGATGGCTGGCATCTTCCCAGACCCGAGTGCCATTGATATAAACCTGTTCCACTACACCGTCAGAACGGTTGACCAGCACCTCGTGTTCGAATATCTCGTTGAAAACCTTAGTCCGGCCAGCATTCATATCGTGGTTTTTCAGGTTCTCAGGGTTAAGCAAAACAATATCTGCCTGCGCACCCGGTTCAATGGTACCGACATTGAGGCCAAAAAACTCAGCGGGTTCGCGAGTCAGGCGGTGCACTGCATGGGCCACACGCTGCAGGCCACGTTTCTGGGCGATTCGCAACGTCCCGAGGTTGCCATCGTAGAAAGACAAATTGGTCAGGTGAGCGCCGGAATCGTTAAAGCCAGGCAATGCATTCTCATCAAAAAGGATTTGCTCAACAATATCTTCATCTTTATTGGCGACGTCAAACCACCAGCGGAAGCCAGTATCGTAGAGACGTAAGCACTGCAACCAGAACTCGCGAGGGTGCGTACATTCTTTGGGAAACCTGGCAAACTCAGCTGCATCGGCCTCGTCCTTAGCGCCTTTTTCACCGTTGCTGTTGATATAGGTCGTCAGCCGCGCCAGAACCTGCGCCAGGGTATCACCATTCCAGCCGGGCACAGCGCAGTCATCGAAGGTCATTTCGTCGAACTTCATCTGGAAAGTTGCCTGATCTTTATTGCCACCCAGCTTGGTGATATTGGCATTAACCACCGTCATACGATCCCAGTCGCCCTTAAAGCGCTCCAGCCATGCGGAGTCATTGAGTAAGGCCAGGCGTTTGTCAGCCTGGTCTGCCTCGCAGGCAATCATTTCACGGGTCGATTCCAGCTCTTCAAATACTGGAGAAATCATGCCATCGGACCACATACGGAAACTGCCGCCAAGCGCCTGAAAATGGATTTTTCCGCCCAGTAATTTAGAGTTAATTACTTTGCCAAGTTTGAGCATTTTTTGCCAAACGCCGGGAACGGATACAAAGTCGATAGCTGTTAGTGCAGATATTTTCAGCGGCGCACCCCGGAACCGCGATGCGGACCAGAAATAGCGCTTCAGTGTACGCAGCATTTTTTCGCCATCGGGATTAGTTTGCCATACACCGCCGTGCTTACGCACAATTTCGAGGCAGGGCCGCAGCTCGTCGCATTTTGCAAAGTGGCTGGGAATACGAATATCTTTATTTGGATCGTTGGCCAGATAGTGAAATACGATCTGGTCAGTAGATAAGCCCATGTAACCCTGCTTCATGGCGTCTTCCATGATTTGCTTAAGCCTTACACGTTCTTCTGTGGTGGGCTCGCGATTGACCGCTGCATCGGTACCCATCGCTTCAATGCGCATCATCGAATGGGGAATAAAAGAAGCGACATTTGGACCCAGTGGAATATAGGCGAAGTGATCAAGGTACCCGGCTGTCGAATCCCAGGTGAGTTTGGGTAGACACTTTGAGAGTACGCTCTTAGGCATATTCTCTACCCGAGTGAAGCAGTCGAGGATGGGGTTTTCATCGCCGTTTAACTGCGCACCAAAAGCCACGCCCAATGAACAGTTGCCGAGCAAAACCGTGGTCGTGCCGTGGCGCACCGCCTCTGGCACACCGGGGTTCACTTCGACTTCGAGGTCGAGGTGAGTGTGGATATCGAGCATGCCGGGCATTAGCCACTGGCCCTCAGCATCAACAGTTTCACCCACTTCAGCGACATCGAGGTTAGCGCCGCGAGCCAACACTTTGCCATTAAAAATTGCCAGATCCTCCACCACGGGCATATTGCCCGTGCCGTCAAACACCATAGCGTTTTTGATCAAGGTATCGCATTGATTGATTTGTGCCATGTTTCTGTCACCAGGCTAAAATTTGGGCGTTGATTTTGCCGCAATAGCTTGACATAAATCAAGTATTTGTTACCAATTAGTAACATTATTTTCTTTTGGGTTAGTTTTGTAATCGGCGGGCAGCAAATAATCTGGTTTTCAGCTTGTAGTCCCACGGTTCCTGCTGTGAGAGATGGAGAGATGGAAAGAGGTAGAAGTATAGAGCGGTGAGCTAAAGCCCTACGCAGATGGCTTTAATGTAGTTTATACACGACGCCACCGGGTACCCTCGCGGGAATCTTCAAGCACTACGCCCTGGGATTTTAACTGCGCACGAATGGCATCCGCACCTGCGTAGTCCTTGTTCTTTTTGGCCTGTTCACGCTCAGCAATAAGTAATTCTATTTGCTCGTCCTTGTGCTCGTCCGTGCTATGAGCAGCAGTCCCCCCGCCCTGTAGAAAGCCCGCCGGATCAACTTCTAGCAGACCCAGGATGCCACCCAGAGCTTTTAAATCAGCGGCTAGCCTCTGCGCCTGATCGTTATTATTTTTAGCGACAGTATTTAACTCGCGGACCAGATCATACATCGCTGAAAAAGCTTCACGGGTATTAAAATCATCGTCCATCGCCACAGTAAATCGATGGTAATAGTCACTTTGCATGAGTTCAGTCAACGGGGTTGGGGCAACTTTAGCAAAGCCCCGCAGAGCTTGATAAAAGCGTTCCAGCCCCTGGCGAGCTTCGATCAAATTATTTTCTGAATAATTAATTGGACTACGATAATGACTGGACAACAGGAAATAGCGCACCACTTCCGGGTGGTATTTTTCGAGCACTTCACGAATGGTGAAAAAGTTATTCAATGACTTGGACATCTTCTCATCATCTACCCGCACTGCACCGGCATGCATCCAGTAATGAACAAAAGGTTTGCCTGTGGCAGCTTCACTCTGAGCTATTTCATTTTCGTGGTGAGGAAAGGGTAAATCCGGACCTCCACCATGAATATCGAAGGTTTCACCAAGCAAACAGGTAGACATGGCCGAACATTCGATATGCCAACCGGGACGCCCCCTCCCCCACGGCGAATCCCAGCCCGTCTCGGCTTCGCCTGCGACCTTCCACAGGACAAAATCTCGCGGATCTTCCTTCGCCTCATCAACATCTACACGAGCGCCGGCCAGTAATTCATCCGGGTTTTTATTGCTTAACTTACCGTATTCTGGAAACCGTTTGATACGATAATAGACATCACCATTGTCAGCCCGGTACGCATAGTGGTTATCGACAAGGCTCTGTACCATGCTGAGGATGTCGTCAATATGATCGGTTGCTCGGGGTTCATGATCTGGTGCCAAAACACCCAGGGCGCGCTCATCGGCGTGCATGGCATCAATCATACGGCCGGTAAGACTGGTATATTGCTCTTTGTTTTCGGCTGCACGACTCAGTATCTTATCGTCGATGTCGGTAATATTACGCACGTAATTAACATCCCAGCCCTGGCTGCGCAGGTAACGGGTGATAGCGTCAAAGGCCACCAGCACCCTGGCGTGGCCGATATGGCAATAGTCGTAGACGGTAATACCGCATACATAGAGGCTAATCTTGCCTTCATGCATGGCTCGGAATGTCTCTTTCTGTCTCGATAGAGTGTTATATATTTGCAGTGTCATGGGCCTGAAGTTTGTCGTTAATAAGCTTTGTTAATTAAGCTATCGTTAAATATGTTTTGTAATATCGAATTAGTTTGCTGACCAGTTATCCCGTAACGCAATGGTACGGTTAAAAACTGGATGTCCCGCATCGCCATTGCGCGTATCCAGACAGAAATATCCCTCTCGTTCAAACTGGTAAGTAATGCCCGGTTTAGCGGCCGCCAGACTGGCCTCGGCCTTGCAACCATTGACGACAGTCAGGGAATCTGGATTGATGTCATCCGCTAATTTGCTGTCGCCTTTACCAGGCGCAGCTTTATTAAATAGTCGATCATAGATGTTTACATCACAGGGGATACAGTTATGGGCCGCTACCCAGTGAATTACGCCCCTGGGTTTGATACCTTCAGGTGGTGTCTCACCAATTGTATTGGGGACAATAGAGGCCAGTATCTCGGTTACCTCTCCAGATTCATTATGGATAGCAGCATCAGCTTTGATAACATAAGCGCCGCGCAAGCGCACATATTCGCCGAGCACCAGGCGCTTGAATTTTTTCCGTGAAAGCCCGGTGTCCTCGCTAAAATCTGCACAGTCAATATAAAGCACCTGCCCAAAAGGTAACTCTCGCTCACCCAGGTCTGTTCGATTGGGATGGTTTGGCGTGGCGAGCAAAACTTCCTCAGCATCAGGCCAGTTGCTCAGTGTCACTTTTAAAGGCTTAAGTACGCACATGGCTCGTGTGGTGTGCTCATTGAGATCCTGGCGAATAAAATGGTCGAGCTGCGCCATATCAACGATGCCGTCGGTTTTGGCTACCGCCAGGCTATCGCAAAAAGCCAGCACCGCTGTCGATGGCACACCCCGCCGACGCAGCCCGGATAGTGTGGGCATGCGCGGATCATCCCAGCCATCGACATACCCCTGATCTACTAATTGCTTTAGTTTGCGTTTGCTGGTCACCGTATAGTTTAAATTGAGTCGGCCAAATTCATACTGTCGGGGCTTTGATGGCACCGGCAGGTTTTCGATAAACCATTCATAAAGCGGTCTGTGGTCAGCAAATTCAAGGGTACAAATGGAATGTGTAACGCCTTCAATGGCATCTTCCTGACCATGGGCAAAATCGTAAGAAGGATAAATATTCCAGTTATCGCCGGTACGGTGATGGCTCACGTGCTTGATGCGGTACAAAACCGGATCGCGCATATTCATGTTAGGGGCAGCCATATCAATTTTTGCACGCAATACCATACTGCCCTCAGCAACTTCACCAGCGCGCATTTGCTCTAGCAAGGTCAGGCTTTCAGTGACAGGTCGATCGCGGTAGGGGCTATCCCTGCCCGGCTCGGTGAGAGTACCGCGAAATTCGCGTGTTTGTTCAGCGCTCAATTCACAGACATAAGCCTTGCCCGCCTCAATGAGCCCCACTGCCCACCCATACAACTGGCCAAAGTAATCCGAGGCATAACGCACGTCACCGTGCCACTCAAAACCCAGCCAGCGAACATCCTCAATAATTGCTTCTACAAATTCCTCACTTTCCTTTTCTGGATTGGTATCGTCAAAGCGTAGATTGCAGATACCGTCAAACTCTCGAGCGAGGCCGAAATTCAGACAAATAGACTTGGCATGACCAATATGTAGATAACCGTTGGGCTCGGGAGGAAACCGGGTGACCACTTTTTCAGTTAACTTATCCTGTAAGTCCTTGCTAATAATCTGTGCAATAAAATTAGTTGGTTTAGATTTATCCATCTGTGTCCATAATTCGGTGTCGGGGTGTCCGCGTGTCCAGAAGACAAAAGGCCAAACGGTAATTAGCCACTGGTCGGCGGAAAAGCGCGATTATAGCGGCCATACGGTGGGTTAAGAAACCAGTTATTCTATTAACCGTTATTCCATTAGCAGCGCAAAGCCCTTATCATCTCCCCTTTTTAACCCAATCGCTTTGACGGACAACTCTATGATTACTCTGCATACTAATTACGGTGATATTGATATCGAACTGGATTTCGATAAAGCACCCATTAGTTCGGCCAATTTTCTGCAGTATTGCAGGGACAATTTTTATAACGAGACTATTTTCCACCGCGTTATTGAAGGTTTTATGCTTCAAGGTGGTGGCATGAATACCGATATGAGCGAAAAAACCACGCGTGCTGCGATCACTAACGAGGCGGACAATGGCCTTAGCAATGATATCGGCACATTGGCGATGGCACGCACAAACGTGCCAGACTCGGCGAGCTCACAATTTTTTATCAACATCGCCGACAACCACTTTCTCAACCATACTGCCAAAACCCCGCAGGGATGGGGCTATGCCGTTTTTGGTAAGGTTGTGTCAGGCATGGATATTGTCGACAAGATCAAACAGGTGTCCACAGGCTCCTCAGGCCATCATCAGGATGTGCCTGTTGAACTGGTCATTATTGAACGCACTTCAATCTCAGATGACTATACGCAACGATAAATGCCTGGTCTGAACGATGCGCACCTGGCAATTCTGATCGACCCATGGCCAGGCTGCCAACGTCATCCTGGCAGGCCAATTGACGAGCACAGTTCCAGGCTTTGAAAACACTGCTGATATCAGACCTGCATCTATCACCGGAACGCCCGGCAGTAACAAGCGCATTTAAGCGCTTTTTATCAGAGCAAGCCACACACTGCGACGCGCTGTACATCCTTGGTGATCTATTCGACGTCTGGGTCGGCGACGATGATCCAGCACCATTGCCACGGGAAATCATTGATGAGCTCAGGGCCTTTACCGATCATGGTGGGCGGCTCTATATCATGCATGGTAATCGTGATTTTGGCCTGGGTAAGCGTTTCGCGCGGGAGACCGGATGCACTCTACTCAAGGATCACCATGTGGTAGACCTCTATGGCCACAGCGTACTGTTACTACATGGCGACACCCTGTGCACCGAAGACCATGATTACCAACGCGCCCGTCGAATTATCCGTAATCCTCAACTAATAATGATAATGAGATGTTTGCCTCTCAAAATTCGCCAACAAATAGGCATCCGCGCCCGCGCAAGCAGTCAGGCCGCCACCGGCAAAAAAAATGATTACATTATGGACATAAGCCAGCACGCCGTTCAGTCAACGCTGAGCAAATATGATGTTACCGCCATGATTCACGGGCACACTCACCGACCCGGTCGTCATGAGATTGACCTGAATGGCGTTACAGCACAGCGCATTGTACTCGGTGACTGGCATGATAAAGGCTGGGTAGTGGAGGCTTCACCGAATGGGCTGGAACTCATGCCATTTGATATTTAAGTAAACTGCTAAACAGGTAAACGGCACGTGGCTACCGCCCTTCACTACTCCTTTGCGCTGCCAACCCTGCTCCGCTTTCTATGCACCAACTACGCACCGACTATGCACCGGCCCAGAATGGAACCGAAACTCCTCGCATGGCGTCTCGATTAGCTGTCTTTCCCGACTAGCAAACAATTCTACTCGCTCAGTAATATCCTCTTCGCTGAATTTTTTTGCCAGCTTGAGGTAGTCCTGAAAATGCCGGGCCTCCGATTTCAATAGCGAGTTATAAAATACTTGCAGTTCGTCATCAAGATAGCTCGACAATTTTGCAAAGCGTTCGCAGGATCGTGCTTCTATAAGTGCACTGGCGATCAGTGTATCTACCAGGCGATACGGCTCAGAGTGGCGAATCAGTTTGCGTAGTTCACCAGCATAATCGCAGGCCGAGACATGAATATAGGGCACACCCCGGGCCTTCATTATCTGTATCACCTGTTCGAAATGTCGCAGCTCTTCACGGGCAAGCTTCGACAATTTACTAAGCACAATGTAATGCTCAGTGTAGCGATAAATCAGGCTCAGGGCCGTGCTGGCAGCTTTCTTTTCACAGTTTGCATGATCCACCAGCAATACATCGAGATTATCGAGTGCCGCCTCTACCCAGGCATCAGGTGTTGCACAGAGTAGAACTTCCTCTATAGCATCAAGGCTTATCGCTGAATTAGCCATCTATCCAGCCACGGTTTTAAAGGCCTCATCACGGTCCGCATTAACTTTTTGCACGAGAGGATTTTTATCCATGAGTTCCAGCCACTTACCCAGCCCCGGCAGCTTGTCTTCCAGGTTTATATCCAGTGTCTTTTGGGTGGCCATGCTCCACAGCGTGACCGTGTAATAAAGCATAATATCAGCATAGGTAAAGTCTGCACCCGCCGCGTATGGGCCGAATTTAAGCAGTTTGTTAAGAGCTGCGGTGCCTTTTTCCAGTTGAGCTATCACATCTGATTTAAGTTCTTCGCTCAGTGTCTCGCCAAAAAAAACGCTGCCAAGTAAGCGTCGCGCAACAAGTTCCAGGTAAATTTCAGTTGATTTCATCAACTCTCTAACCTTGGCCTTTTGATAGGGATCATCTGGAAATAAGGCAACCTCACTGGAGATATCTTCGAGGAAGTCCAGAATAGCATCTGTCTCGCTAAGAGGTCCCTCATCCACCTTTAAACAGGGGATTTTACCCATAGGGCTTATCCGCAGGTAATCAGCCTCCTGACTAGGACGGGTAACAACCGTTTCAAACTCCAGCCCCTTTTCCAGCATGGCAAGTTTAACCATATTGAAATAATTACTGATGGGGAAACCGTATAGTTTAAGCATGATGCAAACTCCTGTGTCTGGTTCGCGTTAGTTTTATTCAAAAGCTGTTGTCAGCCGTTTTTCAGGCAAACCGTCAGTTAACGGCACCCGGCGCAATATAGCGCTCATAGTGCGCTTTAGATAACTCAAAAAATTCTTCTTCTATCGACTCATGCAGAGATTGAATACTCAGGTGTTGATGATCCTGGTGAACTCTAAAACCCCAGGTCTGAGGATCAATCTCCTGTCGGCTACGGACTTTAAGCAGGTCATAAATCCACAAATAGGGGCTTTGAGCCTGAACAAATGCTATATGCTCCTCGTTCAACATAAACATTAATCTTTTTAAATCAACGAGTTGTAGCTTTAATGTAATTATTTTTATGAGGAAATTATCAAGCCGTTCCTTTATCAGTTGCCGTTCTTGCTCTGTGTAAGCGTTCCAGTCAATAACCTCGTAAGCAAAACGTTTGCAACCGCGGCAAACATCGTCACCCATACCGGAGGAGCAAATCCCTATACAGGGGGTGCTTAGCAACCTGGACATAACAAGACAGACTCTTGAAGAGACAATTCACTACTACCCACTACTAGATCGCCAGCACTATAAAACGTTCAGCCATTTTTAAACACTTTTTCCTTCCGTGTTAGATTTTTTTGTTCCATGTATTTTTTATTCCATGTTAAATAGGCAGTATTCTTTCTCTCCACTCTACGCCGAACCATTACACTTAATACCGGTTTACTGTAGAATTCGCACCCCGAGGTTTACCAGCTAAAGCATCGCTTAGCATCAAATAAACCGATGTGTACCTTTACGTAACACCCGCTTCCGGTCACCCGCCGAAGGGGCAAAGTAATTCAAAAAAGAGGATTCCTGTCGTGCTCGAAGCATATCGCAAACACGTAGAAGAACGCGCCGCTGAAGGTGTACCCCCGAAACCCCTCAACGCGGAATCAACCGCCGGACTGGTAGAGCTGCTCAAGGCACCACCAGCAGGCGAAGAAACTTTCCTGCTCGACTTAATAACCAACCGTGTACCGCCCGGAGTCGATGAAGCCGCTTACGTTAAAGCCGGATTCCTGTCCGCAATTGTCAATGGCGAAGCGAGTTCACCGCTCATTGATCGCGCCAAAGCCATCGAACTTCTCGGCATGATGCTGGGTGGCTATAACATCGCCACCATGGTCAATGCGCTTGACGACGACGAACTGGGCGAGCTGGCTGCTGAGCAACTTAAGACCACCCTGTTAGTGTTTGATGCATTCCATGATGTCGCTGAAAAAGCTGCGGCTGGCAACGCAAATGCAAAAGCCGTGCTGGAATCCTGGGCGAATGCCGAATGGTTTACCAGACGTCCGGAAGTGCCCGCAAAGCTCACCACCATTGTTTTTAAAGTACCCGGAGAGACCAACACCGACGATCTGTCGCCGGCCCCGGATGCCTGGTCGCGCCCGGATATCCCTTTGCATGCCAAAGCAATGTACAAAATACCTCGCGAAGGC
>QNFP01000109.1 GCA_003645535.1 Gammaproteobacteria bacterium
CTAGCTTGCTCCTTCTTGATATTCCTACTAGCTTGCTCCTTCTTGATATTCCTACTAGCTTGCTCCTTCTTGATATTCCTACTAGAAAGTAGCTTTTGCCAACGCCTTTTCGGTTGAATATGCCATTGTTTATCGGACCGCTACCTGCACCGTAATCGTGCCCTGCTAGCGGGCCCTGATGCAGGGCTTGGTGTAGGGCCTTAATAATGACAAAGCACAAGATAAAGGGCTTTGGGAGATAATGCAACACAAGATATGCAAAATATAGTGTTTTGGCTACTAAAATAAGCTTTGCGATTACCGAGTTATTTCGTGCATTTTAGCGGTTCGATAAGAGATTTTGCCCGGGAGGGCATGTGATGGCTTTGCTAGCAGGGAAGCAAGTACTTTTTATGACTGTTTGGGTAGTAATTGTCTTACGTTTTCCAGGTGCTTAGTGCGGTAAAAATTTCTCTGTCTGCGCAAGTTAATGAGAGCTCCCCTAACGTTGACGAAACGTTTTTCGTTTGGCGAAGTGGGCGAATATGGGTAGTCGTTTGCGTAGCGCCCGGTCAACCCGTTTTGGCGACACAGCATTGAGCTTTATCCACCACCTTTCAGCGCGTCCCAGCTGAGTGAAGGGTGATTCTGCCACTATTGCTTTGATAATGGTTTTCGCGACCACGCCGGGTTTATCTAAAGGCCGTTTGAGGGCGCCATGGAGATCAGGTGCAGGTGTTTTTTCCTGCGGGTATGCCAGACCGCGATGTGCCACATAAATAACTTTGGTTGAAGTATTGTCGAGCTCCCTTGCCAGCGCTTCGCTAAAACCACGCAGGCCAAAGCGGGCGGTGCTATCCACTGTGAATCCGGGTAGTCCGATACTGGCAGACAGGGTGCCGATATTGACGATCATGGCGGCTTTCCGTTCAGCCAATTGAGGAAGTAATGCCCGGGTAAGTACAATCGGTGCGGTCAGATTGCTGTCGATAAACTGGCTGATATCACTTTGCGCAGTGGCACGAAATGAGCCCTGGGCATTGCCTGATGGGTTGTTGATGAGCATATCGATAGAGGTATCCTGCTCGCGGCAGGCGTCAACGATTTTTACGCGCCCGGCATCACTGCTCAAATCGGCAGAAATAAGGGTGCGTCGGTTGGGGTCGAGCTCACTGGCGAGTTGTTGCAGGGCTGGCTCGTCATTACCTGATAGCAGCAGGAAGGCACCTTGTTCTGCCAGTGCTTTCGCCAGGGCTGTACCGAGGACATTGGTCGCGTGGGTGATTACTACGACCTTATTCTGTAGCTCCATGCCAACACTCAAGCGTTAACCAGAGGGCATTGTCTACTGGACTGCGATGTTAGTCGAGCCCCCGGGGTTGGTTGCTGATTAAGTCTGACAATTGAGTAAATACAGCATCAGCGCTTTTTGAGAGTGCAAACGGTTTTCCGCTTCATCCCAGACCACGGAATAGCGAGGATCTTCGAGCAAATCACTGCTGACTTCCAGGCCCCGGTAAGCGGGCAGGCAGTGCATAAACAGTGCGTCATTGGCGGCCAGAGACATTAACTGATGATTAACCTGGAATGGGGCAAAGGCTTTTTCACGTTGCTGTTTTTGTTCTTCCTGACCCATTGAGGCCCAGGTATCCGTTACCACAAGGTGGGCACTGCTAACAGCGTGCTGCGGGTCGCTACCGATGCTTACCCGTTTCGCATTTGCGGCCAGCAGGTCGGCATTGGGCCGGAAACCCGGTGGGCAGGCAATACGCAGTTCAAAATCAAATTTTGCAGCAGCATTAATGTAGGATTGACACATATTATTGCCGTCGCCTATCCAGGCCACAGTCTTGCCGGCGATATCGCCACGGTGTTCAGTAAAGGTCTGCATGTCTGCCAGTAGCTGGCAGGGGTGGTAATCATCAGTCAGTGCGTTGATTACCGGCACCTGCGAGTGTGCAGCGAACGTTTCGATTCGCTGGTGAGCAAAGGTTCTCACCATGATCAGGTCGACCATCCGTGACAGCACCCTGGCGGTATCTTCCACCGGCTCTCCTCTACCCAGCTGTGTGTCAGCCGGGGACAGAAAAATAGCGCTACCGCCTAGCTGGGCCATGCCTGCTTCAAAGGAAACTCTTGTGCGTGTCGATGATTTTTCGAAAATCATACCGAGCACTTTGCCTTGCATGGCGGTGGTGGCAGGACTGGTTGCTTTAAGGCTTTTCTTTAGTTCGATGGCTTCGTTAACGATCGATTTGAGCGTATCGCCAGATAAATCGCACAGAGTCAAAAAATGTTTAACAGACATATGCCTTAGCCCTCGGGCGAGAAAGCCTTTATCAGCGGTACCAGTGTGCTGATCAATTGCCTGGCCTGATCGTCGCTAAAAATAAGTGGTGGTAACAGGCGTATTACGTTGTTTGCCGTGACGTTGATTAACAGGCCTGCGTCCGCAGCCTGGCCGACCAGCTCGGAGCAGGGCTCTGTTAACTCGATACCGATCATCAGGCCTCGGCCGCGAATTTCTTTGACCATGTCGCAGCCAGTAAGGGTATCTCTGAATTGTTCCAGCAATAAGGTGCCCAGCTCGTCAGCTCGTTGACAGAGCTTATCCTTATCAATAGTAGCGATAGTAGCCTCTGCCGCCGCACAGGCCACGGGGTTGCCACCAAAGGTGGAACCGTGGCTACCCGGTTGCATAAGTTGTGAAGCCGGCCCGCTTGCCAGGCAAGTTCCTATGGGCATACCGTTGCCGAGCCCCTTGGCAATAGTCACCACATCCGGGCGTATGTTGTGTTGTTGATAGTGAAAAAACGAACCGGTGCGGCCATTGGCGGTCTGGATTTCATCGAGCATTAGCAGCCAGTCGTTGGCGTCGCAAATATTTCTCAGCTGGATCAGGTAATCATCGTCTGGAATCCTGATGCCGCCTTCGCCCTGGATTGGCTCGACCAGGATAGCGGCAATGCTGTCATTGTTAGCGGCAATAGCGTGCACGGCCTCCAGATCGTCAAAGGGCGCCCTCGCGAACCCTCGTACCAGCGGTTTAAACCCGGCGTGGACTTTACGATTGCCTGTGGCCGTGAGTGTGGCCAGTGTGCGGCCATGGAAGGAGTTTTCCATGACGATTATTGTAGGGACATCAATGTTTTTGCTGTGGCCATGCAGGCGGGCGAGTTTGATAGCGGCCTCATTGGCTTCCGCACCGGAATTGCTAAAAAACATATTGGTCATGCCAGACACGGTTTTCAATTGTTCTGCAAGTCGCTCCTGGGCGGGAATGTTGTACAGGTTCGAACAATGCACCAGGTTTTCTGACTGTCTGTGAATAGCCTCTGTTACGGCGGGATGGGCGTGGCCGAGACCGCATACAGCGATGCCAGCAAGGGCATCGAGATAACGTTTGCCATTATCATCCCAAACCCACGCACCTTCGCCCTTGACGAGACTCAAAGGTCTTTTTCCGTAGTTGTTCATTAGTGCATCGCTAGTCATTGATCTCTCTCAGCTGGCTTTAGCCTGTAACACGAGTGGCTAATTGTGCTGGCCCTTAAAACAAAACAGGCAGCTATGCGCTGCCCGAAAAAAGCGAGATTCTATAGCCAAAATAGCACTTTTACAATGGCTTAAATTGACGTTATCAAGACGGTCATAATTCTTTCCCGGAATCATTTTTTGCTTTGCCTGGCACAACTTAAGGAGTAGAATAACCAACCGTTCTGATCAACTATTATTAAGGTGCTGTACTATGGATATTGTCGATACCATTCGTGAACAAATTGAGAGTAACCCTATTATTCTCTATATGAAGGGTTCGCCAAATCAGCCGCAATGTGGTTTTTCTGCTCGTTCGGTTCAGGCGCTTATGGCCTGCGGTGAACGATTTGCCTATGTGGATATACTGACTAATCCGGAAATTCGCGCTAAATTACCGGAATATGCCAACTGGCCCACTTTTCCGCAACTGTGGATAAGCGGTGAGCTGATGGGCGGTTGTGACATCATCACTGAAATGCAGGAAAGCGGAGAGCTGGAAAAGCTGGTTAAAGAAGCGGCAGTGTCTGAAGAAAGTTAGTCTGGCTCAGGGGGTTCCCAGCCACCTAACTCCTGCCAACGATTCACTATGTTACAAAACAACAGGGCTGTGCGTTTGGCGTCATAGACGGCATTGTGTGCCTTGTTATTGTTAAACGGGATATCTGCGGCCTGACAGGCTTTGGCTAACACAGTTTGACCAAAGGCCAGACCAGCCAGTGTGGCCGTGTCAAAGCAGGAAAAAGGATGGAAGGGGTTGCGTTTTACATCACTGCGAGTAACGGCAGCGTTGATGAAGCCGAGATCAAAATGGGCATTGTGGGCCACTACCACAGCTCTATTGCAATCATTTGCTCTGATGTGATGACGTACCAGTTGAAAAATTGCCTGCAGAGCGTCTTTTTCAGGTAGTGCTTCGCGAGTGGGATCATCGGGGTCTATGCCGGTAAACTCTAACGCTGCCTGTTCACAGGTGGTGTCAGGGTGAGGAATTACGTTGTGTGCCAGTGTTTCTGCGATAACCAGTTGACCATCTTCGTTCATGGCCGGAATAACAGCGGCTATTTCCAGTAAAGCATTGTTCTGGGCATCAAAACCGCCTGTTTCGACATCTATTATTACCGGCAGAAACCCACGAAAGCGGTTTGCTAGTAGCGGTTCACTGTCTTCGCTTAAAAAATTCTCTATTTTAGTCATTTACTACTCGTCATCTAATCCGCGTCGTTTTCTGCTTGCCATTGCAGTGTTTCGCCCGCATAGAGCGGCGTCATTTCTTCATTGCCCAGGCGGGAAGCCTGGGGCAGTTGCCACGCCTGCCTGCGCAAAGTGATTTTGCTGCTATTTCTGGGCAGATTATAAAAGTCGGCGCCGAAGTGGCTGGCAAATCCTTCCAGTTTGTCCAGTGCATCAGCACGGGCAAAGACTTCAGCGTAGAGTTGAATGGCGGCGTGATGGGAATAGCAACCAGCACAGCCGCAGGCGGATTCTTTACTGGCGCGGGTATGGGGTGCGGAATCTGTACCCAGAAAGAATCGGCTGTCACCGCTGGTGGCTGCGTCTATCAATGCTTGCTGGTGGGTACTTCGTTTCAACACGGGCAGGCAGTAGAAATGAGGACGTATCCCGCCAGCTAATAAATGATTGCGATTAAATAATAAATGCTGTGGAGTAATGGTCGCTGAAATATTTTTGTCGCTGTTGGTAACAAACTCCACGGCGTTAGAGGTAGTAATGTGCTCGACAATGATTTTTAGTTCCGGGAAACGTTTTACCAGGCGCATCAGGATGCGGTCTATAAACACGGTTTCACGATCAAAGATGTCGATATCTGGGTCGGTAACCTCGCCATGGATCTGTAAAGGCATGCCAATTTCCTGCATGCGTTCGAGAACCTTTGAGGCCTTGCCGATATGGCTTACTCCGGCGTCTGAGTTGGTGGTTGCGCCTGCCGGATAATATTTTACGCCATGAATGAAACCGCTGGCCTGGGCGCGGGTGATTTCTTCAGCGGCGGTATTGTCTGTTAAATACAGGGTCATCAGCGGTTGCCAGTCACTGTCTGGTGGTCGGGCGGCAAGAATTTTTTCACGGTAGACCTGGGCCTGGGCTGTGTTGACAATGGGAGGCGAGAGGTTTGGCATTACCATGCCGCGAGCAAAATTCACTGAGACGTCGCTGACGGTACTGGCTAATGCAGCGCCATCGCGCAGGTGCAAATGCCAGTCGTCGGGTCGTGTAATGGTGAGAGTTTGCATAAATTCATGGTAATTTTGAAGGCATGCATCGTACCTCAAACTGATTCGCCACAACAGCGTGATTGCCCTGTTAATCACGGTGCAACAAGTTTAAAATTCAACGTTTAGCACCCCTTTTCCTGCAGTCTGTGGAGCGCTCTGTGTCCGATATTAATAAAGTTGTTCTGGCCTATTCCGGCGGTCTCGATACATCAGTAATTGTACGTTGGTTGCAGGAGACCTACCACTGCGAGGTGGTGACTTTCACCGCTGATATCGGCCAGGGTGAGGAGGTGGAACCGGCGCGGGCCAAGGCTCAGGCCATGGGTATTAAAGAGATTTATATCGATGATCTGCGCGAGGAATTTGTACGTGATTTTGTATTCCCTATGTTCCGCGCGAATACGCTTTATGAGGGTGAGTACCTCCTGGGCACGTCGATAGCGCGTCCGCTGATTGCCAGGCGTCTGGTGGAAATTGCTAATGAAACCGGCGCTGATGCTATTTCCCATGGTGCAACGGGCAAGGGTAACGATCAGGTTCGTTTCGAGCTCGGTGCCTATGCACTGAAGCCTGGAGTGAAAATAATCGCGCCGTGGCGAGAATGGGATCTTACCTCACGGGAAACGCTGATGGCCTATTGTCAACAGCACAACATCCCCGTAGATTTTGCCAGTCAGAAGAAAAAGTCGCCCTATTCGATGGATGCGAATTTGCTGCATATATCCTACGAAGGTGACATCCTGGAAGACCCCTGGGCGGAAGCCGAGGAAGACATGTGGCGCTGGTCGGTATCTCCAGAGCGGGCCCCCGACAAACCTGTCTATATTGAGCTGACCTTTAAAGGTGGGGATATTGTTGCTATCGATGACCAGCAACTTACGCCCGCTGAAGTGCTCACCCAACTCAATGAAGTTGGTGGTGCTAATGGTATCGGGCGAGCAGATATTGTCGAGAATCGCTATGTCGGTATGAAGGCTCGGGGTTGTTACGAAACCCCTGGTGGCACGATTATGTTGAAGGCACACCGAGCTATAGAATCCATTACCCTTGATCGTGAAGTGGCGCATCTCAAAGACGAGTTAATGCCGCGTTACGCGAGCCTTATTTATAACGGTTACTGGTGGTCGCCGGAGCGGGAGATGCTGCAAACGATGATTGACGCCTCCCAGCAATACGTTAACGGTGAGGTGAGACTGAAACTTTATAAAGGTAATGTCATCGTGGTGGGCCGGAAATCAGAAGATAGCCTTTTCGATGAGCGAATCGCTACTTTTGACGATGATGCCGGCGCCTATAACCACAAAGATGCTGAGGGTTTCATACGCTTAAATGCACTACGTTTGCGGATTGCAGCGGATAAAAATCGTTAACATTAGAAAATATTTATAACTAAAAATGCTATGTCGGCTGTCGGTTGATATATATCATTCGCGATGGGAGCATGATGCTTAACAATACGATCGAATAGAGATCTGTTCCGATAATTTTTTGGGTGTTTTTTGATATGTTTGTGGATACTTCATGAATAGTTCATGAAGTAGTTCCTATGGGCAAAACCTGGCGATAGTCCTTTTCGGCAAGGAATCAAATAGATGAATGATGTCACCACTGCAAGTGTGCCACCCACATACAATATGAAGGTGGTGAAGCAGTTTGCCATCATGACCGTTGTCTGGGGTGTTGTCGGAATGCTGGTCGGGGTGATCCTGGCCGCGGAAATGATCTGGCCCAATTTGAATATGGGTTTGCCCTGGTTGCATTTTGGTCGCTTGCGCCCATTGCATACCAATGCAGTGATTTTCGCCTTTGGCGGTTGCGCACTATTTTCGACATCCTATTACGTTGTACAAAGAACCTGTCAGGCAACATTGATTTTGCCGAGGCTTGCGGCCTTTACCTTTTGGGGTTGGCAGCTAGTGATTGTCGCAGCGGCGATTACGCTGCCTATGGGTCTGACCACCAGCAAGGAATACGCCGAACTGGAATGGCCCATCGATATTTTGATAACGCTGGTGTGGGTGTCCTATGCCGTGGTTTTTTTCGGCACCATCGTAAAGCGCAAAACCGAACATATATATGTCGCTAACTGGTTCTATGGTGCGTTTATTCTTGCCGTGGCGATGCTGCATGTGGTGAATAGTGCGGCGATCCCGGTCACCCTGTTTAAATCCTATTCAGTTTATGCAGGCACCATCGACGCCATGGTGCAGTGGTGGTATGGCCATAACGCGGTGGGCTTTTTTCTAACCGCAGGCTTTCTCGGCATGATGTATTACTTCGTGCCCAAGCAGGCGGGCCGACCGGTGTACTCATACCGGCTTTCTATTGTGCATTTCTGGGCACTGGTGGCAGTCTATATCTGGGCGGGGCCTCATCATTTGCATTATTCAGCTCTGCCGGACTGGGTGCAGAGCCTGGGTATGGTGATGTCGTTGATACTACTGGCGCCCTCCTGGGGTGGCATGATCAATGGCATTATGACGCTGTCTGGGGCATGGGATAAATTACGCACCGATCCAACGTTGCGCTTCCTGGTGGTGTCTCTGTCTTTCTACGGCATGTCGACCTTCGAAGGTCCGATGATGTCGATCAAAACGGTCAATGCGCTTTCTCACAACACCGACTGGACCATTGGCCATGTCCATTCTGGCGCCCTCGGCTGGGTGGGAATGATTTCTATTGGTTGCATGTACCACCTGATTCCGGTGTTGTTCAACAAACCAAAGATGTACAGCATCAAACTGATCAATATGCATTTTTGGCTGGCGACTATGGGTACCGTGCTTTATCTCGCCTCGATGTGGGTCAACGGAATTGCTCAGGGCCTTATGTGGCGCGCTTTTAATGCCGACGGTACGTTGACCTATACCTTTGCTGAATCTATCGAGGCCAGTATGCCGGGTTATTACGTGCGACTGCTGGGTGGATCCATGTTTTTTCTCGGTATGCTGGTGATGGCATTTAATGTGTGGCGCACATGCTGCGGAGAAGTGCCACCGGCGGGTTCAGGCAAAGCACCTTCATCGGCAATGGCGGAGGGCAAATCATGAGACACGATTTCGTCGAAAAAAACATCGGGTTGATGATTGTACTAACTCTGGTGGCGATGAGCTTTGGGGGTTTGGCGCAGGTTGTGCCGTTGTTTTTTCTTCAGTCGACCACGACACCGATCGAGGGTCTCAAACCATTACCAGCACTGGTTCTGGAAGGCCGGGATATCTATATCCGCGAGGGCTGCCATGTTTGTCATACCCAGATGATCCGTCCGTTTCGCTCGGAAACGGAGCGCTATGGACACTATACGGTTGCCGGTGAACAGGTGTATGAACACCCCTTCCTGTGGGGTTCAAAACGCACCGGCCCCGATTTGGCGCGCGTAGGCGCTCGTTATAGCGACGAGTGGCATCGTGCGCACCTATACAATCCAAGAGATGTTGTGCCCCTCTCGAATATGCCAGGGTTTCCCTGGCTGTTCGAAAATATAGTCAGTGGAGAAGATACTGCGGCAAAAATGACAGCTCTGCGCATCGTGGGTGTGCCCTACGCCGATACTGACATAGCCAATGCTGCCGCCCCATTTGCCGGGGGTGATGTGAAAGAGATTGATGCTTTAGTTGCCTACCTTCAGCAACTGGGCACGTTGATCAAACAGAAGCGTTAGCTCGCTCCGGGGGATTTGTGGATCAAGGTACATTGCTAGACCAGGCAGCACTTTTCGACCAGGGCACATGGGCCGGGATAGGCACGCTGCTGGCGTTAGTGGCTTTTATTGGCATTTGTCTGTGGGCTTACAGTGGGCGCAACAAGGCCAAATTTGATGAAGCCGCTCAGTTACCATTTGCCGACGAATTATCGACGACGGGTAAGCAGACAAATGCAGTAGCCACAGGCACATTAAGCAACGACAGGATAGATGACAACGCTAAGCTGGAAGGAACTGACAAGGTACAGGACTTATGAGCACGTTTTGGAGTGTGTGGGTCATAGTAATATTTGTGGGTACAGTTGCCGGCGTGTGTTGGGTGCTATTTGCCAATCGTAAAATCGAGGTCAAAGAGCAGCCAAAAGATGGGGAAGTCCCAAAGACCGGGCACGTTTACGACGGTATCGAGGAGTACGATAACCCTCTACCCGGCTGGTGGTTCAACATGTTTGTTGGCTCGGTGATATTTTCGGCAGTTTATGTTGTGCTTTATCCGGGTCTGGGTAATTTTCCAGGTCTTCTTGGCTGGACTTCGAGTGGTCAGTGGCAGGAACAGGAGCAAAGAGCCGATGATAGATTCGACGCAATATATGCGACTTTTGAAGGCCA